>JAJZVE010000370.1 GCA_021845835.1 Pseudomonadota bacterium
CTGCTGCAGTACCTTGATCCAACTGGCGACATAGGCGGCGTGCTGGCCGGGGTCGTGACCGATGCCGAGCTGCTCGGCGAGCATCAGCGACGCGATCTCGGCGCGGAGCTCTTCCCGCGCATAGTCATGCGAGCCGAACGGGTGCGCGAGATCGCGCGCAAGCCGCGATGGGTGCCCGGTCCAGTGGGAGAGCTCGTGCAGGGCGGTCGCGTAATAGCCATCAGCGGTCGGGAACTGCCCGCGCTCCGGCAAGGTGATCGCGTCCTCGGCCAACCGGTAGAAGGCGTGATCTCCGGGGGTGTGCCGGATGATGGCCTGCGAGTTGGTAAGGATCGCTTCCGCCTTTGCATGGCGTTCCCATTCGGCCAGCACCGGCCGCACCGGCGCCGGCGGCAGGCCGTCGATCTGCGTGGCGTTGAACACCGCGGCCGACCAGACGCGCGGCCGCTCGTAGCGCACCAGCCGGTGCGCCGGTTTGCCATCCTCATCAAGCGCGGGCTTGCCCGCTTCGTCGCGAACGGGCTCGATATTCTGCCATTTCCAGTACTGGATCGGCGCGCCGGTCTCGCCTTTGCGCACCTGTGCGCCGGCCTCCTGCGCCTGCCGATAGGTCATCCAGCGCGCGTCGTCGTAGCCGTGGCTCTCTGCGCGGCTCATCAGCCACACCATGTTCATGCCGTGGTATTCGTTCCCGGTGGTCGGGTTGTACGGCATGAAGCGCTCACCGGGCTGCCACGGCTTCATCCAGGGTGCGGTGCCGGCCCTGATCTGCTCGATGAGAGAGCCGGCAACCTGCTCAACGTAATCACTCGCCATCGGGCGGGTCCCCGTCGCCCGGCGCCAGGTCGGCGTTGGCCTCCCACGCCTCGTCCTCGCTCAGCGCCGGCTCTGCGAAGGCGCCGAGGTCTTCCGCCTCCGCCGCGTCGAGTTCGATCATGACGCCCGGCGTGGTCAGGTCGGCGTAGGTGCGCGAGATCACCGCCCCCGCGGCGGGGTCGCGCCGGCGGTCACTCGATGCGGACATGGCTTGCCTCCCGGACGAGTACCGGCGTGTCCGCGTTGTACGGATCGGGTGGGAACGACGGCGTCGGACGCCCGATGACGGTTCCTGCGGCGCCCGGCCCGATAATGCGGGCCACATAGCCGTTCGCAAAACCCCGCACGAAGTTGCCGCTGTTGTAGGCGGACAGCGCCGCCTGGAGCGCCGGCTGACCCTCGCCGCGTGCGCGCGCCACGGCGGCATAGTCAGCCGTCAGAATGGCGGCGCCGATCCGGATGTTGGTACAAGGGTCCAGCACGTCGGTGATGGTCGCGCCGAAAGCTGCGAGATTGCCGCTGTTCACCTGCATCAGCCCGAGATCAACGCTGTCGCCGTGGCGGATGGAGCTTTCCGCTATTGCTGCCACTTCCTTGGTGTTTCGGCCTCTTGCCGGCTGCACGCGGACGCCATTAACGTGCAGCGCCAGGGGATCGCCGCCGCTCTCGACGCGGATCACGGCCTCCAGCGTCACGGGGGCGACATTCGGCGCGCAGGCCAGCAGCGCGGCGGGGATCATCCGCGCACCCAGATCGGGCGGGCCACGCCCTGCACGTTGGCGACCGGCAGTGGGCCGAAGTAGCGGCTATCGAAGCTGCGCGGATCGTGCCCAGAGAGCAGCCAGACCTCGCCACGCGCAACCGGATAGACGCCGGCCGGCATCGGCGTGAGCATCCGCCCGGCGCTGTCGCGTACCAGCGGGGCGGTATTCTCCACCGGCCGCCCGTCCACGGCGACGCCAGTCTGCATCACCGTCACCACGTCGCCGGCAATCGCCGCAACCGGCTTCAGCAGCGGTTCGGTGCCGCCGGGACAGGCACCCGCCGGAAGATAGCCGCGCACGACCGCCTCGCGGATCGTCGCAGTCTCCGGCGGACACACGGCAACGATCTCGCCGCGCCGTAACGGTGTATCCGCAGCGATCACCCGCCAAAGTCCTCGCGGCATGGAGGCCGTCTCGTTTACCCGCAGCCCGGCGAGCCGCGCCGTCAGCAGAGTCCCCGCCAGCCATGCGCCGATCGCGCAGACTGCCATCACGGCGCGCCGGCCCGGAGGACGAATGGTGGCATTCGCCGACCTCATGCCGCCCGGAACCTCTCGGGTTGGGTTCGGATGGCACTGCTCGCCGGCGGCTCGATCCGCGCCCGCCGCTCGAACACCGGATCCTGGAAATACAGGATCGGCGTACCGAGAATCGGCCGCTCGCCGGCAACGAACACCACCATCTCGCCGGATTCCACAAGGCACCCGGCCGCGTCCCGGCGCGGCTTGCGCAACCCCATGATCTCGTCCGGGGTCAGCAACGGCCGGCTGACCTCGTGGTAGGTCCGTGACACATTCCTGAGCGACCCAAGCCGCGTGCCGCTCTCGGTCACGTCCTCCTTGACGATGGTGGTGATGCCGACCATGCGGCTGATCCACTCCGCCGACTCCCATTCGTTTGGCGCGTAGACGATGCGGATGTGGCAGTTGGCGGTGATGCTCTGGTGCTGACCGTAGGCACCGAACATCTGCTCGCGGTTCTGCGCCGCCAGGAACGCCTTGATACCATAGCCGGCGCATTTCGGCAGGGCGTCCTGGATGATCTGCAATCGCCCGAGCGAGGGGAACTCATCGAGCATCATCAGCAGCCGGTGCCGGTGCGGCGGCAGCGGCTGACCCTGGTCGTAGGTCAGTTCGACGCCCATGAGCTGGCGCATCGCCATGGTCAGCAGCAACCGGATCAACGGCCGCAGCCGCTCCTTGTCGCCACCGCGGGTGACCACGTAGAGCGACACCGGTCGCGCATGGTTCATCAGGTCCATGATACGGAAGTCGCTGCACCGCGTGTTGGCCGCGATGATCGGGTCCTTGACCAGGGTCAGGTACGTCTTGGCGCTCGACAGCACACTGCCCCGCTCCTTCTCGGGGCGGTCGAGCTGATCGCGGCCGGCGGCGGCGACCACGGGATGTATTTTACCGTTGTCGTGCCGGTTGGTTCGCATCGCCTCCCACAGCGCGTCCGAGGCCTCTTCGGGGTCGGACAGCGCATAGGCCACGTTGCTCAGACTGGCAGTGCCGCCCTTCGCGCGCTCGCGATACATCACATGCAGGATGACGGCGGAGAGCAGATCAAAACTGGTCTTGCCCCAGTGATCCTTGCCCTCGATGCCGTCGCCGTTCGGATCGCAGATCATCTGCGCGATGTTCTGCGCGTCGGCCACCTCGTGCGGTGTGCCGAGCCGCACCTCCTCCAGGAAGTTGAACCCCGCGCTGCCGGCGACGGCACCGGGTTCCCAGCGGATCACCACGTTGTCGGCCTGCTGCGCCCGCCAGCCGGCAGTGAGCTGCCACAGCTCGCCTTTCTCGTCGTAGGTCAGGCAGCTCGCCGGCCAGGACAGCAGCGTCGGCAGGATGTTGCCCACCCCCTTGCCGCTGCGCGTCGGCGCGATGACGATGCAGTGCTCCGGCCCGTCATGGCGAAGGTAATGCGTCGTACCTTTTCCATCGGTCCAGCCGCCGACATAGACCCCGGCGGATTTCTGCCCTGGCCGCGGCAGCAGGCCGCTCTGCCGGATCTCCGCCTCGGCCAGGAAGCGCGCCGTGCCATGCACGCCCTCATGCTTGACCGGCCGGCGTCGCCGGCCGATCGACGCCAGCAACCCTGCGACCATGCCCAGGCTGACGGTTCCCATCAGCCCGGCATCGACCATCCCAAATGTCGCCTTGGCCTGCGGCGCCCAGGGGGCCCGCATCCAGGCAAGCCAGGACCAGGGCGCATAAAAGTGCGCGAACCACGGCGCACCGAGCGCCGGGTGATAATGCACACGCCAGGCGACGAACTGCGTTGCGCCACCGCTCACGGCCGCGGCGCTGGCAAGCAACGTGGCGGCGCCCAGCAGCCGCTTTCGGGATCGTGGCGCATGCTCTACGGTGCCGGTCACCGGCTGCGATCCTGGTCCTTGTTTCTATTCCTTATATTGTATGCGTCATGCGCCGCTTCCGGGCTGCGGTCAACCGTTTTCGACAGCGCCGTCATGGCACGGCGACGCTGTTGCTCAAGGCCGGCGTCGGCGAAGGTCACGCCAAGTCCCGTGCTGCCGGCAAGCCGTGCCACCTGATGCCGGAAGTCGTCGGTGCCCCGGACACTCAGCGGCCGACCGCCAAACCGCTCAACGGCCAGGGTGAGCGCGAGGATAGCGGCCCCTTCTGTGACCTGGCTGACCCGCACCTGCCGGGCTTCGTCCATGACCAGCCCGCCATCGGCGACGCGGTAGACGATGCGGCCGTCCCGCCGCACGGCGGGCCGGAGGTGCCGGCGGATCACATGGCGCACCTCGCCGGCATCGACCGCCTCCAGCAGCGCCGCCTCGATCCGTTCACGCTGCCGATGGCGGGCGCGGAGGGTCTTCAGGGCCTCCTCGCTGCCCCTCGCCGCCTCCGCCTCCAGGAACCCTTGCCAACTCGGGATCAGATGCTCGGCACGAACCTGGCGCCGTTCCGCGGCCTCGCGTGCGACGCGCTCGGCACGGTGGCGGCGCCGCTGCTCCGCAAGGTGCTGGAATCCATCGCGGCGCAGGCTGCCGCGCAGCCCGGAGAGGCGTTCCCGCCGTAACCGGTCGCGGTGATAGTTCCGCAGCTGCTGGCCATAGGCCGCGTGGCGCTCGCGCAGCGCCGTGATCGCGGCCTCGCGCACCGCGACAGCCGTGGTGCGCTGTCGCTGGAACGCCTCGTACAGCGATCCCTTCCGGGTCGGCCGTTCATACCGGGTCACCGCGGGCTCTGCTGCGGCCTGGCCGGGCGGCTCGAAGGCGCCGAGCGCCGCCGCCAGCGCCTGCAGGGTCAGGCCGCGGTCAACCTCCGACGCCTTCACATGCAGCCACTTGTCCCCACGGTGCCCGATCACCAGCCCGGCGCCGCGCGGCCTGACCTCCAGGTCGTAGGCGGCGGCCACGCGGTGTATCTCGGCCCACCCCTTGCCGCTGTCCCGTGCCGCCAGCAGCGCCGGCGCGGCCTGTTCGCGCACCCAGGCGAGGAAGGATCGGCCGCCGTGGCGCGCCTCGAAGTCGGCGGCCCGGCCGCGCGTTTTGCTCCTTCCCCTCCCCTGTTCCGGATCCGTGGTGTGTGGTTCGCGCGTCAGCCCGTGCCGTAGTTCCAGCTCGGCGCAGGCTTCTTGCAGCCGGTAGTGGTCGCGGACGGGCGTCACGTTCCGAAAGCTCGCCGGATGCACCTTGTTGATGGCGACGTGCAGATGCCAGTTGTCGGTGTTCTGATGCACCGCCGAGACGCGCTGATGCTCTTCGAAGCCCAGCGCCGCACACAGCCGGTCCTCGATGTCCTCGAGCTGCTCGCGCGTCGGCCGCTCGCCCTCCGGGAAGCTGACCACCAGATGATAGCTCTTGTC
>JAJZVE010000371.1 GCA_021845835.1 Pseudomonadota bacterium
ATCTCCTGGGCAAAATCGGCGCAGACATGACGGGCCCACGCCGCTTCGAACTGGTTCGGGAAGGCGCCGAACAGAATCAGCATCGCCACCGGACGGTTGTCCAGGTCATGCACCGGCACCGCCGCGGCGCTGCGCACGCCGAACCGGCGCGCCGCGTCATGCCAGAGAGCGGTGCGGGGATCCGTCTGGTAATTGGCCGTGCTGGCGATCGTGCCGCCGTACCACGCTTCGGAGAGCAGGCCCCGCCCCTCCGGACGGGTGCGGTCGATGGCCGGGCGCGCGCCGGGCGCCAGATTGAGACCACCAAACGGCAGCCCGGCGGCGCTGCTGCTGGCCAGCGTCTGCAGGATGCCGGCCTCATCCGGCCGCAGAAAGCGGACAGAGAGGATGCCTGGCAATCCGGCCATGGCGTCGAGCCGGGCCTGCGCCACATCCACCCAGGGGGCGTCTGCCTGCCGCGGGCGATTCAGCAGGACGTCGAAATAGGTGGCGATGGTCCTGGCGCTGGCCTCCATCTGCTCGGCGTTGTCTTCCTGCAGCCGGGCGGTCGCCACCGCCATCAGGTTCTGCCGTTCGCTCGGCCGCAGCGGCTGCGTGGCCAGATACCGGGTGAGATGCGCCTGATAGAGGCCGAGCGCCTGCACCATCAGCACGTTGTCGACGCCGGTCAGGGCGTGGACCTGCCCGACCGCCCGCGCGACCCGGCGTAGGCTATCCCGATCCCCCGTTGCCGCCATCAGCGCGATCAGATGCGCCACCTGGCGGGCCTTGAGGCGCACGAGCTCGTCCGGCGACAGTGCCGCCAGGATCGGCACGGCCAGCTTCTGACGCGCCAGAACGGAGTAGAACTCTTCCACGAACCCGTCCGTGATGACGGGCCAGATCCCCTCGGTCGCCGCCAACAGGCGCCGCGCCTCCGGCCCATAGGGGTCGTCGATGCCAGGCTGTGACGTGGCCGGCCCGCCCGTCTCGGCATCCCAGCGCTGCCAGTTGCACGCCCCCACGGCCTTGGTCGCCTTGGCGGCATAGAGTGCCGCGTCGGCGCGCCGCAGCAGCAGGTCGGGCTCTGCGCCATCCTCAGGAAACACTGCGACCCCGGCGCTGAGGCCGATGCACGCGGGGCCGTCGTCGACGCCGAGATCGAACGGCGCCGCCATCGCCTCCGACACCCGCCCGAGCAGCTGGGGCAGCGCCTCGATCGAACCCAGATCGTCGATCGCCAGCGCGAACTCATCTCCGCCGAGCCGGGCAATCAGGTCGGACTGGCGCAGCGCCTCGCGCAGACGCTGGGCAACTTGGCGCAGCAGAGCATCGCCCACGGCGTGGCCGTAGCGGTCGTTGACCGGCTTGAAATCGTCGACGTCGAGCATGCAGACTGCAAGCGGCGCGCCACGACGGCGTGCACCAACCAGGGCGCGGCCGAGGTGCTCTTCGAACTGCCGCCGGTTGGGTAGGCCGGTCAGCGCGTCGTGCCGGGCCAGATGAAACTGCTGCCGCCGCTCCGCCTCCAGGGTTTGCTTGAGGTCGAATTCGTCCAGGCCATGCCCGAGCAGCGCAGCAATCCGCTCGCACAGAGCCACCACGTCCGGAGTGAACAGATTGGCCTCGAGGGCGCCCAAGGCCAGGACCGCGAACAGCGCGCCGCCGCGCCGGAGCGGCACGACCGCGGCGGAGCGCCAGGCGCTCCGCGCCATCAGAGCCCGGTAGCGGGCAAGGTCGGGATCCGCCAGCATGTCGTTGCTGATGATCGTCCGCTTTTCAAGCCAGCACCGCGCCACCAGCGAGGGTGGCGTCTCGTCGAGCGCGAGGCGCTGCTTCGTCAGCCAGTCCGTCTCGGGACCGGCGAAGGCCAGCGCCCGCATCACCCCCGCCGTGTCGGGCCGGGCGATCCAGGCGACCTGGAACAGCGCGCCACCCACGACATGCGCGCAGGTCCAGTGCAGCATCTCGGTGTCGCTGCGCGCGCGCAGCAGCGTCTCGCCCTGCATCATCAGCGCCGCGTGCAGCGCTTCCAGGCGGTCGAGATGCCGCTGTTGGTCGATCGCCTCCAGCGCGCGGCCGACATCGACCGCCAGCTCTTCGAGCAGGCCGACCAGCTCGGCGTCCAGGAGGCCTTCCTCGACGGCATAGACATGCAGTACGGCCTGTGGCGCCCCGCGCAGCAGCAGCAGCGGTAACGCGGCGCCGGCGCCGATGCCGAAGCGTTCGGCCGCCTGCCGCCACGCCGCCACCTCGGTCTCCGCGCCGAAGCGCTGGCGGATCACCGTGCGGGCCTCGCGCCAGGCAGTTCCAGCCAGGCCGCGGCCTTCGGGCAAGGAGGGATCGGCAGAGACGAACACCGCGTCGAGAAAACCGACGGCCCCCGCGGCGGCTATCGGGTGGAACGTGCCGTCGCCGCCCGGCGCGCCGATCCAGGCCAGCCGCAGCCCGGCCTGCGCCACCGCGATCCGGCAAATCCCCTCATACAGCGCCGCCGTGTCGGGCCGGCCCGCGGCAAGCTGGTTCACCTGCGCCAGCATCGCGTTGAACCCGGTCAGCCGCCGCATCTGCCCGGCCTGGCGGCGCTGCGCCTCCTGTTGCGCCGCCTGCGCGTCCTGCAGGTCCAGAAGCCGCAGCAGGCTGCCGGCGATCGCCGCGGCCTGCTCCAGGAGCTGCAGCCGCGCCGGGCCCGGCAGGCCGGGCGCCGCGTCGCAAAGAGCCATGATGCCAACCACCCGTCCGCCCTGCCGCACCGGCAGGCACCAGCAGGCGCGGATGCCGTGCGCCGCCACAAGCGCGCGTCGCCCGGCCCAGCGCGGATCGTGGTGGACGTCTGCCACCAGCACCGGGGCGGCCCCCTGCAGCGCTCCGGCACAGAAACCGGCGCACGGCTCCGGCGCCATCCCATCGAGCGCTGCCACGAGCGCCGGCGCGGCACCTGCCGCGGCCAGCAGATGCAGCCGCCCGTCCGGTCCGAGCCGCATCACGCACGCGATCCGCCCTGGCGCGCCCTGTCGGACGGCCGCGCAAAGCTGCTCCGCCAGCCGCTGGGCCGGCTCGCCTGCGGCCATCTCGTGCAGGATCCCTGTGAGCATCTGAAGCAGATCCCGCTGACCGGCGTCCTGGCCATCGGGATCTGCTGGCCGCGGCCCGGTCCGCTGGCGGTACGTGGTCATGGGCTTCCTCTGGCAACCGGCTCGGCACGTCGCTATGCGGCTGGAACGCGAGGATGAAGGCTAGGCGCCCCCACTCCGGGATCGGGCCGGACCGTGTCGGCCGAATTCAGCAGAACAATTCTCGTCCTGGGCGCCTGTCAGCAGAGTTACATCCGCTGTAGCGCGACGATCTGGATGAGAAGGTGTGGTCGCGGTGTAGGAATGTTGGTTCGTGTTGATTGACGGTAGGCGCCCGGGCTCGCCGTATATCGATAGTCATTACGGATAAGTCATCTTGCCAATCTCTCGCCCAGCCGCGACGGGCTTAGTCGGCACCTACCAGCGCAAGGTCGTGTCCCTCTGATTCGCGCTCCAGCGATAGTGGGTACTAGCCGCCGCGGTGCTGCCGTCTTGGCGTTCCCCGCGCGCGGGGGGATGAACCGCTGTGCTGGACGCGACCGGCGTCGATACCCCGGCGTTCTCTAGGTTTGCCCACGCGGCCCAGTCCTCCACCGCAATGACAACACGTCGCCATCACCGCCCGCCGCTGCGGCAGCAGCCAGCTCCCGCTGTTGCGCAACATAGATCAAGTGCCTCAGGCGGTCCCGCGACGGGACCAGGTAATTCACGTTACGGCGGCGGCCCCAAGGATCATCCAAATCCCGCAACCACATGAACTCCAGCACCCCCATCAGTCTTCGAGCCAGGTCCAGGTCATCCTGGTCGCAGGCTTGGTGAAATGCCAGCATCACCTTGTCGCTGAGCCGGCGCCCGAATGCCGGGTCCAACCCGGCACCGAACCGCCTATCCCCGAGCACGATATCGCTTTCTGTCGGCACTTCAAATCACTCCTGCGGTCCAGAGCATCAGGAAAATCGCGATCACGACAATCCAGAGGATCCCACCAAGCAGGACGGCAATCGCGATCCCCCGCGCAGCGGCAAGATCGTCAGCCGTATCCTCTGCTTGCTCCGGGCCGCGGCCCGTTCCATCAGGCGTCGATGACGCCCCGTGGCCTGCTCGCAACAGCGCAATCAGATGTAGATTACGATAATTGGCCCGGCCGGGTCTGCGACGGTCCGGGAGGACCTCGGGGTCCGGCGCCGAATCCGGCGCCCGTGGTTCAGGCTCGTGTTCCATTGTCACGACTTGCTGATCGCCGTCGCTGATGATGCCGTAGTGGGATCGTGACAATCATCTTCATCACCTGACTCGGCCAGTTGCGGCCGTCCAGGGATCTCGTCATCACTTTCGCGCGGGCGGCGGGCGCGTTGGATCTCCCCGGCCCGGTGCGGCCCACCGGACCGAGACTGGAACACCCTGGCTGGCCAGTTCGTGGGTGCCGCGGGAAGGGTGAACGAAAATCACCGCGGCCCGGCTGGCACGGTCGCCGGTCCGGAGGGTCGGTGGTCGCTCGCTCGGAACCGGGATCAGGGTGAAGGCGCGGTCGGAACGTCAAAATCGACCCCATGCAGGTGCAGCGGCATGTACCACTGGCTCGTCGCGTGCACCGCCCCTTCGTGCCCGCGGGTCAAGTGAACCCCTGTCCGCCGCAAATACGCCCCACATAGCCGTACGCCGGAAAGGCGCCACCAGCCGCGGCCCCGTGGGCCACCCGGATCAGTTGGCGGAGTCATCATTCAGCTTGGTGCGGTTACAGACCTCTTTCAGAGTAACCGATCTGAAGAGTTCGTAGTCGGCCCTTGTATCTCCCGCGCGGTTTTGCGGTCATCCTGCTGCGAAGCTGCACCGGGACCGGTAGCCGCCGGTCCCGGTGCGCGGCTGGGGATACGTGAACCAGACCGCCGCCGCGCCGACGGTACCACCCAAGACCCATTGCACGCGGAACGGGAACGGCCCGCCGCTGCCAAAAATCGTCTCGCCTCAGACGGTTTTTTTCAGGGTAGGCGAGGCCTTGAAGCGGACGGTCTTGCCGGCCTTCACCTTGACCGCCTCGCCGGTACGCGGGTTCAACGCCTTGCGGGCTTTGGTCTTGCGCACGCTGAACGTGCCGAAGCCCGGCAACGTGAATTTGCCCGCCTGCTTGAGCTCCTTGACGATCGCACCCATCAGATCGCCGGCAGCCCGGGTGGCGGCAACGCCGGTAATCTCTGTGGCGTCCTGGATGGCCTGGGCGATGAAGGCTTTCGACATGTGCTCTCCTTGGCATGGTGCTGCGGCGCCCGAGTGCTTTCAGTCCTGGCGCCGGCATCCGTTTGTATCTCAGCGTGGGTATTTGCCCGATGATGCCGTTGCACGCCAAGCGCTTTATCGCTGCTGCG
>JAJZVE010000372.1 GCA_021845835.1 Pseudomonadota bacterium
GGGTAGCGGGAATCAACGTAGTGGCAGCGACGATGACGAGCAAGCGCGTGCCCCAGAGGATCTTGGTCGCGAACATCGCGACTGAGGATCAGGAGGTGCGATCCTGGCGACCTCAGTTGCGAATTGTGGCCTTCATAGCCTCGGATAAGCTGGCGAAGAATGCGGACAACTCAACACTGCGGACGCCCGTGTCGTCATCCCCAGTTTACGTGAGTATCGATGTCGCGTGTGCCACGGGGAAGCGGTTGCCGATTTGCTTCGTGCGGCCAGGCGAGCCCCTCACACCCCAGACGCGCCGGGTCACCTTGGCGCGCCGATTCCCAAGGTTTTGGGTAACAGGGCGGCTACGGTCACGCATCCATACCGGGGACGAAGCTCATAACGTCGCGGCCGCGCTGAATGGGCTTGCACGCAAAGCTGGCGGCAGGCCGGCCGCCCAGGGCGAGGCCGAAATAATGGACGATGTGGTCGAGCCGCGTCGTCCGGCGCACCCATGGGGCAAGCACGTTACCTCAAGACGTTCGGCGAAGACGCGTCCGCCGTACAGGACGGCGTTGCCGTAGAAGCGGCGGACCCAAACCATGAGGGGATCCGGGCGCCGTGCAATCGGCAGGTCCGCCAAACGCCGGCCACATCGGCTGTGGATCCGCTCGGATCGGATCCCGCAACCGGGACAGGCGCTCGCCTTGGCCGCGGAACGCACCGTGATCAGCGCTGTGATCCCGTCCATCACCACGTTGTCCACGACGAAGCCATCTGGCACCAGATTGGAAGCGCGGAAACGATCGCACGCGGCCTTGGATCCCTCGGTAACCCAGAACCAGGTGCCGGCAGATTCCACGGAAAATGGGTCAGAGCCCAATACGCACGCGGACTCACGATGAAGCCGTTGCAGTTCGGTGGGGAGCAGAACGCCTACATTCTGCTCCCGCCCGAGCTACTCCGCGGGGCGCGCAGCGAGCACCGCGGCACGCCCCGGCATGCGCAGCGCCACCAGCACTGCCGCCGAGATCACCAGCGACAGGCCGGCCAGGGATAGCGCCAGCGTGAAGCTGCCGGTCGCGTGACGTATCGCGCCGAAGGCAAATGGCCCCGCAAAGCCGCCGAGATTGCCGACGCCGTTAATGACGGCGATGCCCACGCCCGCGACCGAGGCTGGCAGCACCTCCGACGGCAGCGCCCAGAATGGCCCGAACCGGCCATAGAAGCACGCGAAGGACAGCGTCAGCAGCAGGATTGTCATGGCGATAGCATGCTCGCCCGAGAGTTGGGCGGCGAGTAGGAACACGCCGGACAGCGCGCTCATCACCACGGTGTGCCATTTCCGCTCCATCCGGCGGTCGCTGCTGAAGGCGACGACGAGCATCATCGCGGCGCCAGCGGCGAACGGAATGGCGCTGAGCAGCCCGACGCTGAGGATCGAAAGGCCGGCCTGCTTGAGCACGCTCGGCAGCCAGATCGTCACCCCCCAGTTCGCGGCGAGGGCAAGGAAGTTATAGACAGCAATGACCAGGATCCCGGGATGCCACATGGCGGACAGCCAGTGTCCGCGGAGCGGCGCCTCCGTCCCCCGCTCCGCATTAAGCGCCGCGACCAGGCGCGTCCGCTCGACCTCCGGCATCCAGGACGCCTGCTCGGGTCGGTCAGCAATCGCAAACGCCCAGAAGGCCGCCCAGACGAAACACGGCACTGCCTCGATGACGAACATCCACTGCCAGGTGGAGTAGCGCAGCACCACGCCGGAAATCGGGTTCGCGATGACCGAGCCGAGGGCGAGGCTCATCAAGAAGATGGTGTTCGCGCGCGCCCGCTCCTCGCGGGTGAACCAGTTCCGGATCAGCACCAGGGTAGACGTGAGCACGCCTCCCTCGGCGATACCGAGGATGAAGCGGTTGGCGATCAGCTCGCCCTCGGTCCGCACCAGCGCGGTGGAGGCCGAGATCAGGCCCCAGAAAATCAGCAGCCCGAAAATCACCCATTTGGCGCTCCAGACAGAGGAGAGCCGGCCCGCCGGCACCTGCAGCACCACATATCCAAAGAAGAACGTGCCGGTCGCGAAACCGATGCCTGCGTGCGAGAGCGCGAGCTCTTTGCGCATCGACGGGATCGCCATGGCGATGTTCGTTCGATCGATCATCGAGATGATATACAT
The DNA here is from genome assembly GCA_021845835.1 of Pseudomonadota bacterium. The sequence goes on from JAJZVE010000372.1 coordinate 2,153, forward strand.
CAGGAGCGCGATCACCAGGATGCGTACCCAGCGATTGCGCGACCATCCGACCGGTTGCCCCGGCGGTGCCGTCGTTGCGGACATGGCTCGTTTTTCCTCCCCTGCGCGGCAGCGTCGCCGCGGCTCACGTCACGGTGGTGTGTACGTCATCGCTACATGATCCTGGCCTTCGCGCCGGGCACCGGCGAATGGCCGAGCACGCCGCGTGCCAGCACCGCCTCGCGCCCGCCGAAGGCCGAAATCCGCGCCGCCTGATCGGTGCGTGCGAGCGCGTCGGCGGCGTCCGGATCGACCACCGCCCGCAGCGCTCGCTCGCAGTCGGCGACCAGGCCTGCATATCCGGGCGCGGTGCCGAGATCGCGCTGCTCCAGCGGATCGGTCGCGAGGTCGAAGAGCTGCGGCGGCATGCCCACGTAGTGGACGTACTTGAAGTCGCCCTTGCGGATCATGAAGGCACCGGTCGCGGATCCCACGGCGTGGTACTCGCTCATCACCGTCGCCGGACGCGCCCGCCCGCGCGCCACGTCGAGCAGGTTCCGCCCCGGCACGTCATGGTCCGCGGGATTGGGCGCGACGCCGGCGCAGGCAAGGATCGTCGGGAATCCGTCCACGAGCGAGACCGGCTCGTGGCAGACGATGCCTTGCGGGATGCCGGGGCCGGCCATGATCATCGGCACACCCACCGCGTCCTCGTAGAGATTGGATTTCCCCCACAAGCCGCGATTGCCGAGATTGTCGCCGTGATCGCTCGTGTAGATCACCCGCGTGGTGTCCGCGAGCCCGTTCTGTCCAATCGCGGCAATTATGCGCCCGATGTTATGATCCAAGAAGGTCACCATACCGAAATAGGCAGCGATCGCCCGTCGCACCTTCTCTGGCGTGAACGCACGGTCGTAGATGATGGTCTCGTTCATCTTCTCGAGGAACGGGTGTTTCGGCCGCTCGTCGGGCGAGTAGAGCAACGGCCACGGCACCTTGTCCTCGGGATAGAGCGAATAGTATTCCGGCCGCGAGACCAGCGGGAAATGGGGACAAACGAGTGAAACGAAGAGCACGAAAGGCTTCTTCTGATGCTTCGCCTTGTCACGCAGCCAGGCGATCGCCGTTTCCGTGATGGAGTCGTCATAGCGCTGATAGTCGCTGTCGCCCGGCCCGGCCTCCTCCGCCAGCATCAGAGAGACTTTCCGTGGCTTCATGTCGTCGCGGATCATGCCCGTAAGGTCGCCGATCCCCTCGATGACATGCAGCGGCATCACCTCCTCGGTAAAACCGTTGTCGTCGTCGGCCGAACGGAAATGCAGCTTGCCGATGGACACCGCGGCGTGTCCCGCCTCGCGCAGCCGGTGTCCCCAGGATGGCACGCTCCCGTCATAAGGAATGCCATTGTCCCAAAAGCGGATCTGGTGGACGTAACGCCCGGTCGCGAATGAGGCGCGCGAAGGCACGCAGATTGGCGAGTTGCAGTAGGCGTCCGTGAAGCGGACGCCGCGTGCCGCGAGTGCATCGAGATTCGGGGTGCGGATCATCGGATGGCCGTAGCAGCCGAGCACACGGCGGCTGTGCTCGTCCGACATGATGAAGACGAGATTGGACGTTTCCATGCGCCGAGGTTGACAAGCACCGCGACGGGCGAGCAAGTCCGATTAGGAACATAGGCGATTACCATTGGTAATCTCTGCCCCGGGAGCCTGCCCCATGGACATCCGGTCCGTCGACTACGTCCTCGCCGTCGCAGACCATGGCAGCCTGCGAGCCGCGGCAGCCGCCATTGGCATCACCCAGCCAGCCCTGACCAAGGCGATCCGCCGCATGGAGGACGAAACCGGCGTGCGGCTCTTCGACCGCACCGCCCGCGGCGTACGTCCGACCATCTATGGCGAGGCGATGCTTCGCCACGCTCGCAACCTGCGAGCTTCGCTGCGCGCCTCACGCGCGGAGATCGCGGCCTTGCGCGCCGGTGCGGCCGGCAGCGTCCACATCGGCGCGGGCCCCTCGTGGGAGCGCGCAGTGCTGCCGCATGCCATCGCAGCCTTCCGCGCCGAGCGGCCGAAGGTACGCATTCACGTGCTCGGCGGCACCGATGACGTGCTGAAGGCGCGACTGCGCGAGGGAGCGCTCGATTTCGTGTTGGCGGCAACCCCCGACTCACCCGCGCTCGAGCCGGACCTCGAGTGGCAAACGCTGCAGACCGACAGCTACTGCGTCATCGCCGCGCGCGAGCATCCGCTTGTCCGGCGCCGTTCGATCAGGCTGGCAGCGCTGGCAGCCTATCCCTGGATCCTGCCCGGGCCACATTCGTTGATGGTGCAGCGGCTGCACGGGCTGTTCCGCGCGCAGGGATTGCCCGCCCCAGAACCCGCCATCCAGACCGACATTGTCCGTCTGCGCCATCAGCTGCTCGGGACCGGCCCTTATTTGAGCTTCGCCGCGGCCGGCTACGTGCGCGAGCTCCGCGATCGCCGCATCACGCAGCTTGATGTCCCCGAGGCCCTCAATCCGCGCGCCGCCGGCGTCATTACCCGCCGCGGCATGGAACCGAGCCCTGCCGCAGTGAAGCTCATAGCCACCATCGCAGCGGCAGCCAGGCCCGATCAGCGCGGCAGTAAGCGCTAGGCACAATCACTGCCTTCATGGGCACATTCGATGAGTGCATCGATCTGGAACTTCCGCCGCCGGTTCAGCATACTCCGGACCGAATGACATCGAGGGAGGGAAAGATGAACATCACGTTGCGTCGTGTCGTGCCTGTGTTTGCACTTGCCGTGGCGATCGGACACGCGCCGCCGGCGAAGGCCAGCCAGCAGCGTTTTGTCGTCGACCTGGCGAGCGATCCAGCGTCGCTCGACCCGCAGCTGCAATGGGATCCCGACAGCTACGCCGTCTATCGCAACGTCTTCGACAACCTGGTGACGCGTGACCCGAGCGGCAAGATCGTGGGCCAAGTCGCCTCGACCTGGCATTATAAGTCGCCGACCGAGGTTATGTTTACTATCCGCAACGATATCCGCTTCCAGGATGGCAGCAAGCTGACGCCCGCGGATGTGGTGTTCTCGATCCAGCGCATCACCAACCCGGCGTTCAAGAGCCCGCAGCTCAGCCAACTCGACGAGATAGCCAGTGCCGCTGTCACCGGGTCCAACCAGGTCACGATCACCACGAAGACCCCCTACCCTGTCCTGCTCGCCCAACTGGTCAAACTCTCCATCGTGCCGAAGACGTATGTGCAGAAGCTGGGCAACACCAAGTTCAACGAGCACCCGA
>JAJZVE010000373.1 GCA_021845835.1 Pseudomonadota bacterium
ATCTATCGGCGACGAGGCGCTGACACATTTCGCCGGCCGCGCCGCGATCGCCTGGATCGGCCATCGCCGCCTGGATGGCCGGCGCCATCCGCGTCCGCAGGACGTCTGGCCGATCCGCGTCCGCGCCGACGCCTTCGCACCCGGCCGGCCGCGGCGCGACCTGTTCTTGTCCCCGGATCATGCCGTGTTCGCCGGCGGCGTGCTGATTCCCGTCCGCTATCTGCTGAACGGCGCCACCATCGTGCAGGAGCCGCGCGACACCGTCACCTACTGGCATGTCGAACTGCCGCGCCACGACATCCTGTGCGCGGAGGGGCTGCCGGCGGAAAGCTTCCTCGACACCGGCAACCGCGCCAGTTTCGCCAACGGCGGCCCCGCCGTCGTGCTGCATCCCGACCTGGCGCTGCGTATCTGGGACCGCGCCGCCTGCGCGCCGCTGCTGCGCGACGGGCCGCTGCTGGCGGCGATCCGGCGGCGGCTGCAGGCGCGGGTGCGCGCGGCGGGGTATCGCCTGACGCGGCGGCCGGACCTGCGTGTGTGCGCCGGGGCGCAGGAGCTGCCGGTCGCGCACGACGGCCGCCGCTGGGGCGTAGCGGTGCCGCCCGGCACGGCGTCGCTGCGGCTGGTGTCGCGAACCTGGGTGCCGGCGCACGCGACGCCCGCAGAATCCGACGCGCGCCGCCTCGGCGTCGCTGTTGCACGCATCTGGATCGACGGCCGCGCGGCCAGCCTCGACAGCGCCGCCCTGGCGCGCGGCTGGCACGCGCCGGAGCGCGGCTGGCGCTGGACCGACGGCAATGCCGAGCTGGCGCTTGCCGGCATCCGGCGCGTCGCCTTCGAGCTGGCGATGACCGGCGCCTACTGGGTGCGCGCTACGCCCGCTTGCGCGTCTTTTTCGCCGGCACGTCCAGCAGCGGCGCGAGGAACCGCCCGGTGAAACTCGCCGGCGCCGCCGCGATCGCCTCCGGCGTGCCGGCGGCGACGATGCGCCCGCCGCCGTCGCCGCCTTCCGGCCCAAGATCGAGAATCCAGTCGGCGGTCTTGATGACCTCCAGATTGTGCTCGATCACCACGACGGTGTTGCCCTGATCGACCAGCGCGTGCAGCACTTCCAGCAGTTTCCGCACATCCTCGAAGTGCAATCCCGTGGTCGGTTCGTCGAGGATGTACAGCGTCCGTCCGGTGGCGCGCCGCGCCAGTTCCTTGGCCAGCTTGATGCGCTGCGCCTCGCCGCCCGACAGCGTGGTCGCCTGCTGGCCGAGGCTGATGTAGCCGAGCCCGACCTGCTGCAGTATTTTCAGCCGGTCATGGAGGCGCGAGACGGCGGAGAAATACGGCACCGCCTCATCGACCGTCATCGCCAGCACGTCGGCGATCGACTTGTCGCGGAATTTCACTTCCAGCGTCTCGCGGTTGTAGCGTTTGCCCTTGCACACGTCGCAGGTGACGAACACGTCGGGCAGGAAGTGCATCTCGATCTTCAGCACGCCGTCGCCCTGGCACGCCTCGCAGCGTCCGCCCTTGACGTTGAAGCTGAAGCGGCCGGCCTTGTAGCCGCGGGCACGGCTTTCCGGCAGCTCGGCGAACCAGTCGCGGATCGGCGCGAACAGGTCGGTGTAGGTCGCGGGATTGCTGCGCGGCGTGCGGCCGATCGGCGACTGGTCGATGTCGATGATCTTGTCCAGCAGCTCCAGGTTGTCGATGCGCGCATGTCGCGCCGGCACCTCGCCCGAGCCCATCAGCCGCCGGCTTGCCGCCTTGTAAAGCGTATCGACCACCAGCGTCGATTTGCCGCCGCCGGACACGCCGGTGACGCAGGTGAAGGTGCCGAGCGGGAATTCCGCCGTCACATCCTTGAGGTTGTTGCCCGCCGCGCCGACCACGCGCACCACGCGCTCGGCCTGCGCCGGCCGGCGCAGCCGCGGCACGTCGATGCGCCGCCGTCCGGACAGATAGTCGCCGGTCAGCGAGTGCGGATTGGCCGCGATCTCCGCCGGCGTGCCCTCTGCCACCACGCGCCCGCCGGCGATGCCGGCCGCCGGCCCCATGTCGATCACGTGGTCGGCGGCGCGGATCGCGTCCTCGTCATGTTCGACCACCAGCACCGTGTTGCCGAGCGACTTCAATCGCCGCAGCGTGCCGAGCAGACGTTCGTTGTCACGCTGGTGCAGCCCGATCGACGGCTCGTCCAGCACATACAGCACGCCGGTCAGGCCGGAGCCGATCTGGCTCGCCAGCCGGATGCGCTGGCTCTCGCCGCCCGACAGCGTCGCCGAGCCGCGCGCGAGCGTCAGGTAATCAAGGCCGACATCCACAAGAAACTGCAGCCGCTCGATGATCTCGCGCAGGATGCGGCGGGCGATTTCCAGCCGCTGCGGCGTGAGCGTCGGCGGCACGCCGCGGAACCAGTCGAGCGCGTGGCGGATCGACAGGTCCGACGCCTCCGCGATGTTCTTGCCGCCGATTTTGACCGCCAGCGCCTCCGGCTTCAGCCGTGCGCCGTGGCAGACGGCGCAGGGTTTCTCCGCCTGGTAGCGCGCCATTTCCTCGCGCACCCAGGCGCTGTCGGTCTCACGCCAGCGGCGGTCGAGGTTGCGCAGCACGCCCTCGAACGGTTTCGTCACCGTGTAGCTGCGCACGCTGTCCTTGTAGGTGAACGCGATTTCCTCGTCGCCGGTGCCGTCGAGGATGGCCTTCTGCACCCGCCCCGGCAGCTCGCGCCACGGCGTGCGCGTCGAAACCTTGAAGTGCCTGGCGAGGCTTTGCAGCGTCTGGTCGTAGTAGGGGCGTTGGGCGCCGGTCCACGGCGCCACGGCGCCATCGGCGAGCGGGCGGCGTTCGTCGGGAATCACCAGCGCCGGATCGAAAAAGGTTTCGACACCCAGGCCGTCGCAGGCCGGGCAGGCGCCGTGCGGGCTGTTGAAGCTGAACAGCCGCGGCTCGATCTCCTCGATGGTGAAGCCGCTGACCGGACAGGCGAAGCGCGAGGAGAACACGGTGCGCTCGCCGCTGTCGGCGTTCTCGGCGTACACCACGCCGTCGGACAGGCCGAGCGCGGTCTCGAAACTGTCGGCGAGCCGCGGCGCCACGCCCTCGCGCACCACGATGCGGTCCACCACCGCCTCGATCTCGTGCTTGACCTTGCGGTTCAGCGCCGGCACCTCGTTGATTTCATACAGCTTGCCGTCCACCTTGACGCGGGTGAAGCCGCGCCGCTGCAATTCCGCAAGTTCCTTGCGGTATTCGCCCTTGCGGTCGCGCACCACCGGCGCGAGCAGCAGCAGCCGCGTGCCGTCCGGCATCGCCAGCACGCGATCGACCATCTGGCTGACGGTCTGTGCCTCGATCGGCAGGCCGGTCGCGGGCGAGTACGGCACGCCGACGCGCGCCCACAGCAGGCGCATGTAGTCGTGGATTTCCGTGACGGTCCCGACGGTGGAGCGCGGGTTGCGGCTGGTGGTCTTCTGCTCGATGGAGATGGCGGGCGACAGCCCCTCGATCGCGTCCACGTCCGGCTTGCCCGCCAGTTCCAGGAACTGCCGGGCATAGGCCGACAGGCTCTCCACATAGCGGCGCTGGCCCTCGGCGTAGATCGTGTCGAAGGCGAGCGAGGACTTGCCGGAGCCGGACAGGCCGGTGATGACGGTCAGGCTGTCGCGCGGGATGGCGACATCCACGTTCTTGAGGTTGTGCTCGCGCGCGCCGCGCACGTGAATGGAGCCGGCCATGCGAGGTGATTTCCCGGGTCGGATTGCGTTCTATAGGTGTTCTGGTTATATGGCGGTTCCGGCGGAGCAGGGAAGGGGCGGCGATGGCTGGCGTGAACAAGGTGATCCTGGTCGGCAATCTCGGCAAGGATCCGGAGGTGCGGACGACGCAGGACGGCACCAAGATCGTCAACTTCACGATGGCGACCAGCGAGACCTGGAACGACCGCGCCTCCGGCGAGCGCAAGGAACGCACCGAGTGGCACCGGGTGGTGATCTTCAACGAGAACCTGGGCAACGTGGCCGAGAAATACCTGCGGAAAGGCCGCAAGGTCTATGTCGAGGGCAGCCTGCAGACGCGCAAATGGACGGACCAGTCCGGCCAGGAGAAATACACCACCGAGGTCGTCATCAGCCGTTTCCGCGGCGACATCCAGTTGCTCGACAGCCGCAGCGACGATGCCGGGGCCGGCGAGGGCGGCGGCTACCAGGCGCGCGAGCGTGCGCCGGCACGCGGCAGTGCGCCTGCGGGCGGGCGCGAGAGCGGCGGCGCGTCGTGGGAGGCGCCACGCGGCGGCAGCGACCTGGACGACGAGATCCCGTTCTGACCGTCTCGCGCCCCGTCGGCGGCGGGCGCGACAACCGGCTGGTTTTTTTGGTTTCTTGACGTCGCTGCGCGCGGTGCTAGCGTGCCGGCATGAGCACTGTCACGCGCGCCCATCTGGCGGAGACGATCTACACCCAGGTCGGCCTGTCGCGGAATGAATCGGCGGCGCTGCTGGAGACCGTGCTGGCCCGCATGTCACAGGCGCTGGAGGCGGGCGAATCCGTGAAGATCAGCGGCTTCGGAACGTTTTCGGTGCGCCAGAAGGGGCGCCGCGTCGGCCGCAACCCGAAGACCGGCATCGAGGTGCCGATCCTGCCGCGGCGTGTCCTGGTGTTCCGGCCCAGCCAGGTGCTGAAGGCGTACGTCAACCACGTCGCGCCGCCGCCCGGCGGAGACGAGGAATGAGCGTGCCGGCGCGGGTGGAGGAGGATCCCCGGGACGACACCGACCCGGTGCCCGGCCGCATCAAGAAGGCGCCCAATGCCTTCCGCACGATCAGCGAGGTAGCCGACGAGCTTCACATCCCGCAGCACGTGCTGCGGTTCTGGGAGACGAAGTTTCCGCAGGTGCGGCCGCTGAAGCGCGGCGGCGGCCGTCGCTACTACCGGCCGGACGACATCGCCTTGCTGCGGCGGATTTCCGATCTGCTGTACATCCAGGGCTATACGATCAAGGGCGTGCAGCGACTGCTGCGCGAGGGCGGCGGCAAGCTGTCCGACGACATCCCGCCGCCCCCGGCCAGCGAGCGCGCCGGTCCGGAGGAGGATGCGCGGCCGGCGCACGAGCCTGAACTGCCGCTCCCCGGCCTTGCGCGTCCGCCTGGCGCCGCGGCTTCGCCTGCCGACCGGACGTTGCGGCCGCGCCCGGACCCGGAGGCGGCGCGGCTGCGCGCGCTGTTGCTGCGCACCTTGCACGAGCTGGAGGCGCTACGGGCGCTGCTGCCATGATTGCGGCGCTGCGGCGACGCTGCTAGACCGACCGGGTCGGAGCGTAGCGCAGCCTGGTAGCGCATCAGTCTGGGGGACTGGGGGTCGTGGGTTCGAATCCCGCCGCTCCGACCAATCAAATCAGAGAATTACGGAT
>JAJZVE010000374.1 GCA_021845835.1 Pseudomonadota bacterium
CGCGGCCGGCGCGTTTCATCGCGCGCGTGATGGCGCGCCGCGCCGCCTCGATCTGCCGCGCCGTCACCCGCTCCGGCTCCAGCGCCTTGAGGCCGAAGGTGCCGAAGTTCAGCGCCGTGCCGCCCTTCGAGACGCCGTGGATGCGGCCCTTGTGGGCCTTGCGGTATTTCGTGCGCTTGGGGGAAAGCATCGCGTTCGCTCCTTACCGCTGCGGCGCCTGCTCGGCGGCGCGGCGATCCTGCGCCAGCGGGTCATGGGCAAGGATCTCCCCCTTGAAGATCCACACCTTCACCCCGCACGTGCCGTACGTCGTCTTCGCCGTCGCGATGCCGAAATCGATGTCGGCGCGCAGCGTGTGCAGCGGCACGCGACCCTCGCGATACCACTCCACGCGGGCGATCTCCGCGCCGCCCAGGCGGCCGCCGCAGTTAATGCGGATGCCCTGCGCGCCCAGCCGCATCGCCGATTGCACGGCGCGCTTCATGGCGCGGCGGAAGGCGACGCGCCGTTCCAGCTGCTGCGCGATGTTTTCGGCGACCAGCGTCGCGTCGATCTCGGGCTTGCGGATCTCGACGATGTTCAGCGCCACCTCGGCCTTCGCCATCTTGGCGAGATCCCTGCGCAGCGCCTCGATGTCCTGCCCCTTCTTGCCGATCACCACGCCCGGCCGCGCGGCATAGATGGTCACGCGCGGCTTCTTGGCCGGCCGCTCGATCACCACGCGGCTGACGCCGGCGCCCGACAGCTTCTGCCGCAGATAGCCGCGCAGCCTGAGGTCGTCGAGCAGCAGCTTGCTGTAGTCGGCACCGGCGAACCAGCGGCTGTCCCAGGTGCGGTTGATGCCCAGCCGCAGCCCGATCGGATTGACCTTGTGACCCATCGGCTAAGCGGCCTCCTGCGCCGTCGGCGGCTCGGCCGCCTGCTCGCGTTCCGCCACCACGATCTTCAGGTGGCTGAACCATTTCTCCACGCGCGACGCACGGCCGCGGCCGCGGGCGTGGAACCGCTTCATCACGATCGATCGCCCGACCTCCGCCCGCGCGACGAACAGCCTGTCCACGTCGAGCTGATGGTTGTTCTCGGCGTTGGCGATCGCGCTTTCCAGCGTCTTGCGGACCTGATGCGCGATGCGCCGCTTGCTGAAGGTCAGCGTCGCCACGGCTTCCTCCGCCGACAGATTGCGGATCAGCCCGGCCACCAGGTTCAGCTTGCGCGGGCTGACGCGCAGGTTGCGCACCACAGCCTGCGCCTCGGTCTCCGCGAGCCCGCGCGGATGCTTCGGCTTGCTCATGTCAGCCTCGCCTGGCCTTCTTGTCGCCGGAATGGCCGGTGAACGTGCGCGTCGGCGAGAACTCGCCGAACTTGTGCCCGACCATGTTCTCAGTCACCTGGACCGGCAGGAATTTGCGGCCGTTGTAGACACCAAACGTCAGCCCGACGAATTGCGGCAGGATGGTCGAGCGGCGCGACCAGATACGGATAATCTCGTTGCGGCCGGAGCCGCGCGCGGCCTCGGCCTTGTTGAGCAGGTACCCGTCCACGAACGGGCCCTTCCAGACGGAACGCGCCACGGATCAGCCCTTTCCCTTGTTGCGGCGCCGGATGATCAGCCGGTCGGTGCGCTTGTTCACCCGCGTCTTGTAGCCCTTGGTCGGCTTGCCCCAGGGCGTGACCGGATGCCGGCCGCCCGAGGTGCGGCCCTCGCCGCCGCCGTGCGGGTGATCGACCGGGTTCATCACCACGCCGCGGTTGTGCGGCCGGCGACCCAGCCAGCGCTGCCGCCCCGCCTTGCCGATCTGCTCGTTGGCGTTGTCGGGATTGGACACCGCGCCGATGGTCGCCATGCACTCGCCGCGCACCATGCGCAGCTCGCCGGACATCAGCTTGATCTGCGCGTAGCCGGCATCCTTGCCGACCAGCTGCGCATACTGCCCCGCCGCACGCGCGATCTTGCCGCCCGCGCCCGGCTTCATCTCGACGTTGTGGACGATGGTGCCGACCGGGATCGCGGCGAGCGGCATCGCGTTGCCCGGCTTGATGTCGGCGCGCTGCGCCGCCACCACCGAATCGCCCGCCCGCAGCCGCTGCGGCGCCAGGATGTAGGCCAGCTCGCCGTCGCTGTACTTGATCAGCGCAATGAAGGCGGTGCGGTTCGGGTCGTATTCCAGCCGCTCCACCGTCGCCGCCATGTCGAACTTGCGCCGCTTGAAATCCACCAGGCGGTACGTGCGCTTGTGCCCGCCGCCGCGGAAGCGGCTGGTGATGTGGCCGTGGTTGTTGCGCCCGCCGCTCGACGACTTGCCGACCGTCAGGCCCTTGACCGGCTTGCCCTTCCACAACTCGCTACGGTCCACCAGGATGGTGCCGCGCAGGCTGGGCGTGACCGGATTGAAATTCTTCAGTGCCATCGCTGCCGTTCCTGCGTCACGCGAGTCCGGTGGTCAGATCGATCGACTGGCCTGCGGCCAGCGTGACATACGCCTTCTTCACGTCGCTGCGCTGTCCGGGGCGGCCCTTGAAGCGCTTGGTCTTGCCCTTGACAACCAGCGTGTTCACCGCCGTCACCTGAACGCCGAACAGACCCTCGACGGCCGCCTTGATCTCCGGCTTGGAGGCGTCGATCGCGACGCGGAACACCATCGTGTTCTTCTCGCCGAGCGCGGTCGCCTTCTCGGTGATGACCGGCTGGCGGATCACCGCGTACATCGCCTCGCGCGACAGCCTTACCCCGCGCGGCTTTGCCGGCCTGGTCTCCGCGGTCTCGCTCATGCCAGGCGCTCCTTCAGACCCTCGACCCCGGCGGCGGTCACCGCCAGCACGTCGTGCGCGAGAATGTCGTACACGTTGGCGCCCACCGTCGGCAGCACGTCGATGCCGACGATGTTGCGGCTGGCACGCAGGAAGCTTTCGTCCAGCGTGCGGTCGATGATGAGCGCCGAGGACCAGCCCAGCGCCTTCAGCTGCTTCGCCAGTTCCTTCGTCTTGCCGCCGGCCGCCGCCGCGTCCAGCACCACGAGCTTGCCGTCGGCGAGCTTCTGCGACAGCGCGGAAATCAGGCCGAGCCGCCGCACCTTCTTCGGCAGGTCGTAGCCGTGGTCGCGCACCACCGGGCCATGCACCACGCCGCCGGTGCGGAACTGCGGCGCCCGCAGACTGCCCTGACGCGCGTTGCCGGTGCCCTTCTGCTTGTAGGGCTTCTTCGTGGTGCCCTGCACCTCGCCCATGCCCTTGGCCTTGTGCGTCCCGGCGCGACGCTTCGCCTGCTGCCAGTGTACCACGCGCGCCATGATGTCGGTGCGCGGCGTCGCGGCGAAGATCGCATCGGGCAGCTCGATGGTGCCGGCCGAGCCGTTGTCCAGCGTCTTGATTTCGATCTGCATGTCGCTGTCCTCAGCCCTGCGCCGCGTCGGCGAGCGCCGCCGGATACGGCACATCCGCGGGCCGCGCGCGCTTCACCGCGTCGCGCACCAGCACGAACCCGCCCTTCGCCCCCGGCACGGCGCCCTTGAGCATGATCAGGCCCTTTTCGGCATCGACGGCCGCCACCTCCAGATTGAGCGTGGTGACGCGCTCGACGCCGAGATGCCCGGCCATCTTCTTGTTCTTGAAGGTCTTGCCCGGGTCCTGGCGGTTGCCGGTGGAACCGTGCGAACGATGGCTGATCGAGACGCCGTGGCTCGCCTCCAGGCCGGCGAAGTTCCAGCGCTTCATCACGCCGGCGAAGCCCTTGCCCTTGGTCGTGCCGCACACATCGACGCGCTGGCCGACCAGGAAATGCGCGGCACTCAGCGTCGCCCCCGGCGGCAGCATGGCGTCCGCGGCAACCCGGAACTCGACGAGTTTCGCCTTGGGCGCCACCTTGGCGCGCGCGAAATGGCCCTTGTTGGGCTTGGAGACGTTCTTCACCTTGGCGTGGCCCCAGCCGAGCTGGACGGCGCAGTAGCCATCCGTCTCCTCGGTACGGGCCGCGACCACCTGCACCGAATCGAGGTGCAGCACGGTGACGGGCACATGCGTCCCGTCCTCCTTGAACAGCCGGGACATCCCCAGCTTTTTCGCCAGCAATCCTGTGCGCATCTCTGCATCCCCAGAGGGACGGCGGCCCGCAGCCGCCGTCCGTAGGCCAATATCAGGCTACAGCTTGATCTCGACGTCGACGCCGGCGGCGAGGTCGAGCTTCATCAGCGCGTCCACGGTCTGCGGCGTCGGTTCGACGATATCGAGCAGCCGGCGATGCGTCCGGATCTCGAACTGCTCGCGGCTTTTCTTGTCGATGTGCGGCGAGCGATTCACCGTGAAGCGCTCGATATGTGTCGGCAGAGGGATCGGTCCGCGCACCCGCGCCCCCGTCCGCTTGGCCGTGTTCACGATCTCCTTCGTGCTGTTGTCCAGCACGCGGTGATCGTACGCCTTGAGGCGGATGCGGATGTTCTGGTTGTCCATCGCTTCAGTCTTCCCGGCCGATCCCTGCTATCTCAGGCCGTGATCTTCGCCACCACGCCGGCGCCGACGGTGCGGCCGCCCTCGCGGATGGCGAAGCGCAGCCCCTCGTCCATGGCGATCGGCGCGATCAGCTCCACGTCCATCGAGACGTTGTCGCCCGGCATCACCATCTCCACACCTTCCGGCAGATGCACGATTCCGGTCACGTCGGTGGTGCGGAAGTAGAACTGCGGCCGGTAGTTGGTGAAGAACGGCGTGTGCCGCCCGCCCTCCTCCTTCGTCAGGATGTAGCTCTCGGCCTTGAACTTGGTGTGCGGGGTGATCGTGCCCGGCTTCGCCAGTACCTGGCCGCGCTCCACGTCCTCGCGCTTGGTGCCGCGCAGCAGCGCGCCGATGTTGTCGCCGGCCTCGCCCTGGTCGAGCAGCTTACGGAACATCTCCACGCCCGTCACCGTGGTCTTGGTGGTCGGGCGGATGCCCACGATCTCGACTTCCTCGCCGACCCGGATCACGCCGCGCTCGATGCGCCCGGTCACCACCGTGCCGCGGCCGGAGATCGAGAACACATCCTCGATCGGCATCAGGAACGGCATGTCCTTCGGACGCTCGGGCTGCGGGATGTAGCTGTCCACCGCGTCCATGAGCTCCTTGATCGACTTTTCGCCGAGCTCCGGGTCGCGATCCTCCAGGGCAGCCAGCGCCGAGCCCTTGATGATCGGGATGTCATCGCCGGGAAACTGATAGCTGCTCAGCAGTTCGCGCAGCTCCAGCTCCACCAGCTCGACCAGTTCGGGATCGGCCATGTCCATCTTGTTGAGATAGACCACCAGCGCCGGCACGCCGACCTGGCGGGCGAGCAGGATGTGCTCGCGCGTCTGCGGCATCGGGCCGTCGGCGGCCGACACCACCAGGATCGCGCCGTCCATCTGCGCGGCACCGGTGATCATGTT
>JAJZVE010000375.1 GCA_021845835.1 Pseudomonadota bacterium
AGCTGGCCATGAGACCCCGACCGAGGGGGAGATACTCCTTGACGGCACCGACGTCGTCGGCAAGCCGCCGCGCACCCGTGGCACTGCAATGATGTTCCAGAGCTATGCGCTGTTTCCACATCTATCGGTGAGGGACAACGTTGCTTTCAGCCTGCGCGTGCGCGGCATCGGTCGGGCGGAGCGGCATCGCGAAGCTGATCGGGTGATCGAGCAGGTTCAACTCACCGCGCTCGCCGACCGCCTGCCCGGCCAGCTCTCCGGCGGGCAACAGCAGCGCGTGGCGCTCGCACGTGCCATTATAACCCGTCCCCGCGTTTTGCTACTCGATGAACCGCTCTCGGCGCTAGACGAACTTCTTCGCTTGCAGATGCGCGCCGAGCTAAAGGAGATGCAACAGCAACTCGGCATCACTTTCGTGCATGTGACGCATACCCAGCTCGAAGCGGTTGCGGTAGCTGATCAGGTCGTGGTCATGGACCGTGGCAAGGTTCGGCAATCGGCGAGTGCTCGCGACATTTATGTCGCTCCAGATAGCGCCTACGTTGCCCGCTTCATGGGCGGGCAAAATGTACTGCGGGGCACCGTGGAGACGGTGGCCGGCGGCATCGCGACGATCCGCGGGCCTGGTGACGAAAACTATGCCATAAGGCCTGGTCATCGAACTCTTTTGGCGGGGCAGATCATTGAATTTTCGGTCCGGCGTGATCGCGTAGCGACCAACGCCGTAACGTCGGTGAATAGCGTGACTGGCCTTCTTCGTGCCATAGAATATCAAGGTACTTTCGTCAAGGTGACGCTTGCGCGCGGCGTAGCAGGAGACTTCGTCGCCTACCTCGATGAGGGCGAATATTTCCGTGCGCCACTGGCGATCGGCGTGAGCGCGAGCTTCTCCTGGGAGATCGACGAAGCACATCTGCTACAATCGGAGTAATTGATCTGGATCTCACTCTCGAGGTGAATGGGCGAAGGGTTGAGGTGGACGTTCTGGAGACAACCCTGCTGGCTGATTTGTTGCGTGAGACACTCGGTCTTACAGGTACGCATGTCGGCTGCGACACGAGCCAATGCGGCGCCTGCGTGGTGCACGTCGACGGCCGCTCGATTAAGAGCTGTTCCGTGCTGGCGGTCGCGCTTGAGGGTTCTAAAGTAACAACGATAGAAGGGCTGGCGGCTACCAAGGCCGGGAGCAATTTGCATCCGATGCAAACAGCCTTTCGCGAAAACCACGGCCTGCAATGCGGCTTTTGTACCCCGGGGATGATCATGAGTGCGGTAGAATTCGCGAACAGCAATGCCCACCCTTCCGAAAGGGAGGTACGCGCTTGGCTTGAGGGTAACATTTGCCGCTGCACTGGCTATCAGAACATCGTCTCCGCTGTGATCGCCGGCGCGCACGCGATGCATGCGGAGGTCTGAAAGCATGGCAAATCCTACAGGTATCGGCGCTTCGATTCTTCGCAAGGAGGATCAGCGCTTTATCACCGGGCGCGGCAATTACGTCGCCGATCAAAAGCGGCCCGGGATGCTGGCTGGCGTGTTCGTGCGTTCACCGCACGCCCATGCCGTGCTCCGCGGCATCGATGCCCTGTCGGCGCTCGCCATTCCGGGTGTGCTCGCGGTACTCACGGGCGCGGATCTGATGGCCGATGGCGTTGGCGGTATTCCGTGTGGCTGGGGCATCACCGGCAAGGACGGTCTGCCGATGAAGGAGCCGGCGCATCCGGCGCTGGCGCAGGGCAAGGTGCGGTATGTCGGGGACGCGGTGGCGTTCGTGGTTGCCGAGACCGTGCAACTCGCCCGCCAGGCCACCGAGGTGGTGGCCGTTGACTACGAGGTGCTGCCGGCGGTCGTCGGCGTGCTCGACGCGGTGCGCCCCGATGCGCCGCAGTTGTTCGACGACGTACCCGGCAATCTCTGCTGCGACTGGGAGATGGGTGATCGCACCGCGGTGGACGCGGCCTTCGCAAACGCGGCGCATGTCGCGCGCGTCAGCCTAGTGAACAACCGTTTGATCGGCAACCCGATGGAGCCGCGTGCCGCAGTCGCGGAATACGACTCGTCGACCGATCGCACGACGCTTTGGACCACCAGTCAGTTTCCCCATGTCGTCCGGCTTTTGATGGGAAATTTCGTTCTGAAGATTCCTCAGCACAAACTGCGCGTCGTTGCCCCTGACGTAGGCGGTGGTTTTGGCGTGAAGCAGTTCCATTATGCCGAGGAGGCGGTGGTGACGTGGGCAGCTCGGCGAATCGGACGCCCGGTCAAATGGATCTGTGACCGTAGCGAGGGCTTCATCTCCGACGCACATGGCCGCGACCACGTGACCGAGGCGGAGATGGCGCTTGACGAGACCGGAAAATTCCTCGGTCTCCGCGTTTCCACCCTTGCCAATATGGGCGGCTATTTATCTACCTTCGGCCCCAATATCCCGACCAATCTCTATGCTCCGCTATTGCCCGGCGTTTACACCACGCCAGCGATCTATTGCGAGGTGAAGTGCGTGTTCACCAATACCGTACCGGTTGACGCTTATCGCGGCGCGGGACGGCCGGAGGCGACGTTCGTTTTGGAGCGGCTGGTCGATGTCTGCGCCGCGGAACTTGGCATGGACCGCATCGCCATCCGTCGGCGGAATATGATTCCGAAGGAAGCATATCCCTATCAGACGCCGATGCTGATCGAGTATGACAGCGGCGATCCGATGGGTTGTCTCGATAGGGCGCTCGCCATCGCGGATTGGGAAGGCTTTGCTGCGCGCAAAGCCGAGTCCGCCAAAGGTGGTAAATATCGTGGCATTGGTATCAGCACCTATGTCGAGGCCTGCGGGCTTGCGCCTTCGCGCCTGGCAATTCGCATGGGTGCGCGCGGTGGATTATATGAGAGCGCGACGGTCCGCGTGCATCCGACTGGGCATGTCACGGTGCTGATCGGCACCCATTCGCACGGGCAAGGACACGAGACCACGTTTGCGCAGATCGTCTCCGAAAAATTCGGCATTCCGATCGATAATATCGATATCTGCTTCGGTGATACCGACCGGGTGCAGTTCGGCATGGGCACTTACGGCTCGCGGTCCCTAGTCGTTGGCGGTAGCGCGTTGTCGAAAGCCGCCGATAAAGTCATTCTCAAGGGCCGCAAGATCGCCGCCTATCAGCTCGAGGCGAGCGTCGGGGATATCGTGTTCGAGAACGGGCGCTTCTCTGTCGCCGGCACGGACCGCGGGCGAAGCTTCGAGGAAATCTGTCTCGCTGCCTATGTGCCGGCGGATTTTCCGCTCGAAATCCTCGAACCGGGGTTGGAGGAGCAGGCGTTCTACGACCCCGTCAATTTTACCTATCCGGGCGGCGCGCACATCGCAGAGGTTGAAATCGACCGTGATACGGGTGTGGTCGAACTCCTCAACTATGTCGCGGTGGATGATATCGGCACGGTGATCAATCCGATGATCGTCGGTGGCCAGTTGCATGGTGGGATCGTGCAGGGCGTTGGCCAGGCGCTGTGCGAGAATGCGGTATACGACGAAAACAGCGGCCAGCTTTTGTCGGGATCCTTCATGGATTATTGTATGCCACGCGCCGATATGATGCCGCACATGACGATCGAAACTCATAGCACACCCTGCGCTCATACCGATCTCGGCACTAAGGGCTGTGGTGAGGTGGGTACGATTGGTTCGCCCGCGGCTGTGACCAACGCCATCGTCGATGCGCTCTCAGGGCTTGGGATCGTTCATGTTGACATGCCGGCGAGCCCAAACCGGATCTGGCGACTTATACAGAACGCGAGCCTCACGCAGGCCGTTGAATAAGGAATACTATGAAATCCTTTGCCTATCATCGTCCGACGGAGATCGGACAGGCCGTCGATCTACTTGCGGCCCATACCGGCGGGGCTCCCCTCAGTGGCGGCATGAGCCTTCTGCCAATGCTGAAATTCCGTCTCGTGGATTATCCGATGATCGTTGACCTCACTCATATTTCCACCATGCGGGGGATCACCGTGACCGACGAGGCCGTCACCATCGGAGCCGCGACGCCGCATGTTGACGTCGCGTCGTCGGGCGAGGTGGCGCAAAAGATCGCCGCGCTTGCTCAACTCGCTGGCGGCATCGGCGACCCGCAGGTGCGCAACCGCGGCACGATCGGGGGCAGTCTTGCCAACGCCGATCCCGCCGCCGACTATCCGGCTGCCGCGCTTGCACTCGGCGCCACTATTCTGACCGATCGCCGCAACATTGCGGTGGACGACTTCTTTCTTGATCTGTTCACGACCGCGCTGATCCCAGGCGAAATTATTACCGGCATCCGGTTTCCTATCCCAAAAGCCAGCGCCTACGCCAAATTCCGTAGCCCGGCCTCACGTTATGCCGTGGTTGGCGTGTTTGTCGCTCGCACACGGGATAGCGTGCGGGTTGCGGTTACCGGTGCGGGGCCGAAGGTCTTCCGGCTGCCGGAGATGGAAGAGGCCCTCGCGGCGGCATTCTCACCCGCGTCGATCGTCGGTATTACGGTGCCTGAAGAGGGACTGAATGGCGACATTCATGCCGATCCGGGCTATCGGGCACATTTGATCGGGGTCATGGCGCGGCGGGCGGTTGCCCAGGCGGTATAAGGTTCCTGCCAAACTGCGCCGCCCATCACGGCTCTGCTTTCGGCCCTGCATCGAGCACAAGATAATGCTGCAAATAATTATGCAATGCGTTGGCCGCCGCCGAAGTGGCGCCAGGCTTTTTGTAGAGCAGGAGTTCAACCGAGGGCAGAGGCGGAAAAGTGCGCGGATCGAGTTCACGCAGATTTGCGGTCATCGCGCTGCGGCCAAGCACGGTAACCGCCATGCCGGCATAAACCGCGGCAAGCAAGCCGCTCGCGCTTTCGCTGACGCAGGCCAGCCGCCATGGCCGGCCGATCCCTTCCAGCGCGGCGATAGCATGGTCGCGGAAGATATTGCCGATAGGGAGCAACGCCAGTGGCACTGGCGTCTGGAGATGGGCATTCGAGTCGATTGCGCCCATCCAGACGAGTGGTTCCTGGTGGACAACGCGCCCACCGGTGAAATCATTCATCCGGGTGACCAGAGCGATATCCACCTCGCCGCGCTTGACCTGGCCGACGAGCGGCGTCGACAGCACGCAACGCAGTTGGACCTGGATCAGTGGAAACGCGTGCCGGAACATCGCCAGGATGCGCGGCAGGATGCTGGTGGCATACAAATCGGGCGTGCCGAGCACGACATGGCCCTCGATCTTCGGTGCCGTCAGGCGCGACAGCAGCTCATCATGCATGCGCAGAATGGATTTCGCATAGGACAAAACCAGTGCGCCATCCTCGCTGAGAATGATGCGACGGTTTTCGTAGGTGATCAACGAGCGTCCGGTAAGATCCTCAAGCCG
>JAJZVE010000376.1 GCA_021845835.1 Pseudomonadota bacterium
CATTACAGTGCAACGCGCGGAAGACTACCAGACCGACTTCTTTGTGTCCAGCCCTCCCTCAGGACCTAGTCGGAGGGCTCACAGTTGTGTGCAATAGAGAGGACCTAGCTAGGTTCTTGTACGGAATAAGTAATGAATTCGCGCGCTCATCGGGGAGAGAATAGCTCCAGTTGACGGATCGCGCCATCCCGCTTCAGCTTTCGCCGATCATCTGTGCTTTGAATGTCATGCCGAACGGTTCTGGTCTCACGCTCGTTTATAACCGAGAGATCCGTGGAAACGGATTCGCGCTTGCCAATACGAAGGCCATCAAGGTAGTCGGCCCACGCCTGCATCATCCTTCTCCGTTCCGCCAGCCGCTCAGCCCGGTTATACGCCGCCCGAACCTTGTTCCGCTCCGCATGCGCCATCTGCAATTCGATCAGGTCAGGATGCCAACCCAGCTCATTGAGGCACGTGCATGCCATGGCTCGAAAGCCGTGTCCCGTCATTTCATCGCGCGCATTGCCGAGGCGTCGCAGGGCGGCATTCACCGTGTTCACGGACATCGGTCTATCCGAGGTGCGAAGCGACGGAAAGAGATATCTGCCTTTGCCGGTCACGCTGCGGAGCTCTCGGAGGAGGGCGACTGCTTGAGAGGCCAGCGGAACGATATGCCGCTCCCGCATCTTCATCCGCGCCGCCGGCACGCGCCATTCCGCCGCTTGCAGGTCGATCTCGCTCCATTCTGCCGCCCGAAGCTCGCTGGGACGTAGAAAGACGAGAGGGGACAGCTTTAGGGCGATCAGCGTCGTCGGATGGCCTATGTAGTCGTCGATGGCGCGGAGGAGGGCGCCGATCTTCGCCGGCTCCGTGATAGCCGCCCGGTTCTCCACGACAACCGGCGCCAAGGCGCCCCGCAGGTCGGACGTGATGTCCCGCGTCGCACGACCTGTCGCGATGGCGTACCGGAAGATCTGCCCACAGCGCTGCAGGGCGCGATGCGCCGTCTCGTTCATACCGCGGCTCTCGATCGGCCGCAGCACGGTCAGGAGCTCGGGCGCGGTGATCTCGGCGATCGGCCGGGAGCCGAGGCGAGGGTAGGCGAACGAATTCAGGATCCACCGCGCCTTGATCATGGTGATCTCGGCCAGCTTCTTGGACTGCAGGGCCAGCCACTCCTCGGCGATCAGCTTGAAGCTGTTCTCGAGGGCGATCTTGTTCGTCCGGCGCTGGACGCTGGGATCGATGCCTCTCGCGACGAGCTGCCGGGCTTGCTCGCGCTGCTCCCGGGCGTACTTCAATGGCACGTCGGGATAGACGCCGAGGGAAATCCCGCGCTCCTTGCCGCCGAAGTAGTACTTGAAGCGCCACCAGCGCGAGCCGTTGGGGTTCACCAGCAGATAGAGGCCGCGGTCGTCCGAGACCTTGTAGGCCTTCTCTCTGGGCTTGAGGCTTCGAATCTTCGTATCCGACAGCATGGCGCCACTCCTTCGAAACCCGAGGCGACCGAGACTCACTCCCAGGGGTAACCCGAACCCGTCAGGGACTCACGCCGGGATATCCGGAACTCACCCGGGGGTAACCCGGTCTCGGTCACGGTCCCGAGCACGGACTCAAAAAAACCGGGACTCCAAAAACCGGGACTCACACTCAGCCGCAGTTACCCCCACTCTGGCCGCCATGCGTGTTATCATGCCGATGGATTGCGGTGGACGGGCTGCGCTTCGGAAACCCTACGATTTCCTGGGTTTCAGCGCAATGTTGGGATGAAACGGGACGGGTTGGGAAAGCGGGGTTTGAACCCGCCTGGTGCCCGGGGCCGGACCCACAACAAGCCAGTAAGTCGCTGACAGTAAAGGGATATGCCAATGCGACTCTTGTCAGATACCCCCAGAAATACCCCCTGATTCGCGAGCTACCCCCACGTCTGAGGCGCCCGCCGCCGTGACGTGAACCACGACGACGGGCTTGGCACAACCGCCTACCGTGGAGGCAGCATGCCCACCGCAAGTCTACCTGCGCCCGCCGTGGCGCATTCCGAAGTCCCGGCGGCGATCGCCGGCAACGTCCCCCTGGTCCGCCTGTCCGAGGCGCTCGCCCGTGCTGGCCTCACCGCACGGCATGACGCCGACCGGCGCATGCTCGTGATCGAGCCGGCGCAGTCCGCGAAGTCCGTGATCCCGCAGGACGCTGTGATCGGCATGGCCTGGTACAACGGCCTCACCAAGGCGGAGCGGATCCGCTGGCACCGGGTTGCCGGCAGCGCCGTGCCGGCCGATGCTTGGGCCGCGTTTCAATCGGGGAGGGCCGCGCCGTGATCTCGCGAATACTCATTCGGCTTGCGACGGTCTGGGCCGTCGCCATCAGCGCCATCGTGATCATCGCCGGTCTCGTCAACGGCACCTTGGCGCACGCCTACTTGCCGGTCATCGGCCCCTTGGCTTTCGGTCCCCTGGTTCTCGCCTGGGCCATTGCCTGGGCGTTCGCGCCGAGGCGGCGGCCATGAGGGGCGCCCATTGGGGTCAGCCCGGCTTCTGGCGCCGCGAGGGCTACATGCTGCGCCGGGTGCTCGGACTCGGACGCTTCCGGGCGCCCTGGCGGCTGAGTGCACGCGAGGCCAGCGCGCACGCGGTCCTTTTCGTGCTCAACTACCTCGTGCTCACCGTCGTGCCGTTTGCGGTCTACTACGGCGTGTCGATGGTGGGCCGCAACGCAGCGGTCTGCGCCGCCTCCGTGGCCTTTTGGGTGCTCGTGATCCGCTTGGTCAGGGGGCGAGGCCCGCGGCTGCGACTCTGGCGCCGATAGGACGCGGAGGCCGGCCGCCATGCTCGCCGCTGGCGGCGTGAAGCCCCCGTAGCAGGCGCTGGATTGCGCTTTCCGTGGCGATTGGTGCCGCCGGTCCCATCGCAAGGGCCGGCAGGAGCTGCGCGGTGACGGCAGGCCAGTGCATGTGCCCGAGAATCCCGGCGAGCGGTGTACTTGCGCTGTGTGCGGCAGCCACGGCCGGCAGCGCCCGCCCGCTCAGCTCGATCGGCGTCGGTGGTGTCGGCGCCTCGCGCGGCCCGAAAGCTGCGTCCTGATAGAGGTCTGAGCCGAGGATCGCGCGCACTACCGGAGGCAGCGCGAAGGCCGGTAGCGCCTTCAGCGCGGCCAGCGGTTTCAAGATCCCGAGGCCGCCTTCGAGCTTCAGGTCGAGCGCCGATAGCGGCCCTTCGTCGCGGATCTTGCTCAAGTCCTGCATCGCACGCGGGAAGTGCTGCGCAGCCTCGGCGACGGCTCGCAGGTTGCCCGAGAGCGGCGCGCCACGGTCGAGCTGCTTGGCGAGATTCAACGCCGACACTTGCCCATTCCCGGCCCGCAGTGCCTGATCGACGGTGTTGATCTTCGCGAGCTGCACGCGAGCTTGTCGATAGCGATCAATCAGGTCATTGCGCGGCGCTGGGGGCTTGGCGGAGTCGACAACGTCGCGCAGCTCGCGCTGCACCCGCGCGATAGTTTCGTTGGAGTCATCGCCCCACGAATCGAGCACCGCCTGCGCACGCTGCGGGTTGGCCTTCATCGCCTCAGTCGTAAGGTCGGTAAGGTCTGGTGGCTCGGCACTCTGCGGGGCGGCGGCGGCTTCATGCGCCACCTCGGCAAAGCGCCGGGTATTCGCCACACTGTACGACGGCTTGCCGTGGAGTTCGCCGTCTACCGCGTCGAGCAGCGCATTCGGGCTGTAATTGCCGCGCTCGTCCGCCACCGGATAGCCGGCCTGGTGCAGCGCCTCGGCCGCCTGGTCAAACGACATGCCGCCCTGGCGGAACGCGCGTTTGATCCCCACGCGAGCCGCGCTGGAGCGCATGTCTGCCGGGTCGAGACCCTGCGCCTCGGCTTCCTCGGCGCTCAGGCCCTTCGGGTGCTTCGCCAGCCACTGCAGGATGGAATCCTCGCGCGGATCAGGCTCGACCATGTTGCGCTTTGGCACGGGTGCCTTCGCCGGGTCGTACTCGAGGGGCGCCGTGCGTTCGACAGTCGGCGAGCGCCCGTTGGCGACCGCCTGCAGATGCCTATCGATTTGATCCTCCAGCGCATCAGCCACCGCGCGCTGAGCATGGCCGAGCGCCTGCTGCATCGGGTTGTACCGCGCGCCAATGTTCGCGCCCGCGTCCCGCCGCAACTGCCGCGCCTTGGCAACCGCGTCGCCGGCGTCGAAGTTCTTGAGCGAGCCGTAGCCTTCCTTGAGCCGCGCAATGTCGGCCGGGGTGTCGAAGCTGAATGATCCGCCCCCTGGGTTCGCGATCCCGGCGATCTGCTGGCGAAAGACATCATCCACCGGCACGTTGCCGAGACGCGCGACTTCCGCGTAGACCGCATTGGGTGCAGCCTTGGCGTCCTTGAGCGCCGCGCGGGTGAGTGGCCCCTCGACACCGATATCCTCGCCCGCGAGCCGCCCGACCGTGGCGGCATTCGCCCGCGAGAGTGCCCGCTCGAGCTTCGCCGTCCCGGTGAGGCTTTCGATCCCGCGCCCGATCGCGCCGCCAGGAGCCTGCGCTTGCGTCGGTGTCAGCTTGATGCCGGCCTCGCGCGCCGCGGCCACTTCCGGTGCGACCGCCGGCCCTACATCGGTCGGCGTATCTCGCAGCGCCGGCAATTCACCGCCGGCAAGCATCGGCAATCCCTGGATTCCCGCATTCGCGAGCGCGCCGGCGAGCGGGCTGCCCGTCACGTCAGCCACCTTTCCGCCCGCCCAATTGGCGCCTGCGCCGAGCGCGGCGAAGGGGAGCGACACGAAGTGCTTAACCGCCTGACCGCCGCTCGTGTGTGGTTGGTAGGTGAGAGCATGCTCTACGCGCTGCACAGTCTGCGCGGCATCGGCGGGGTTTCGGGTCCAGGCCAAATCTCCGAGGCCCGCGAGGCCGCCTGCGACCTGCGCCGCCGTGCCGGTCGCGATGCTCGCCGCGGCGTCTGGCAGCCCCCACAGTGAATGCCACGTCCAGGGTTTGTCGACGGCCTTCCCGAACAAGAAATTGCCCGCGCGCTGCATCTCAGTCATCGGAGGCGCGGCAGCCGGTGCCGGGGTGGGCTTCGGCAGCAGCGCGGCAAACTCAGGCGGGAGTGTCTGCGGCTGAGTCGCCCCACGAGCGGGAGCGCTGATCTGTGCGCTGCTGGCAGCGCGGGCCGCATGGGTGCTGACACGGGGACGTGACGCAGCTTGCGCAGGCGGCAGCAGCGCCGCGAACTCGGGCGGCAACCCGTCGACGGTCGCGGGGGGCGCGGGTCGCGGCAACAGCGCAGCGAACTGCGGCGGCAGCGGGGTGGCGGGTGCGGTCATGGTGTTGCCTCGGGAGGGTTGTCACCCTGTCGAACGATTCGGATCACAAGCTCGCCCGAGCCATCGGCGC
>JAJZVE010000377.1 GCA_021845835.1 Pseudomonadota bacterium
GCAGCTGGTCGCCGGCCCGATCGTGCGCTACCGCACCGTCGCGCGGCAGCTGCATGCGCGCCGCCACACGCTCGATCGCGCCTGGGCGGGCATGCGCATCGTCATCATCGGGCTGGCGCAGAAAGTGCTGATCGCCGACCAGCTGGCGCCGCTGGCGGAAGCGGTGTTCGACCATGTGGCGCGACCAAGCCTGCAGGAATCCTGGCTCGGCCTGCTCGCCTACACGCTGCAGATCTACTTCGATTTCTGCGGCTACTCCAACATGGCGGTAGGGATGGGCATCTGCCTTGGCTTCACGCTGCCGCGCAATTTCCGCCTGCCCTACAGCACCACCTCGATCACCGATTTCTGGCGGCGCTGGCACATGTCGCTGTCGAGCTGGCTGCGCGACTATCTCTACATCCCGCTCGGCGGCAATCGCGGCGCGCCGTGGCAGACCTGGCGCAATCTGGTCACGGTGTTCCTGCTGTGCGGCCTGTGGCACGGCGCGAGCTGGAATTTCGTGCTGTGGGGCGCGTGGCACGGTGCCTTCCTGGTGGCGGAGCGCGCCGGGCTGGCGCGGGTGCTCGCGCGGCTGCCGCGCCTGGTGGCCTGGGCTTATGCAATGCTCGCCGTGATGGGCGGCTGGGTGCTGTTCCGGGCCGGCAACCTGACGGTGGCGCGCCACATGTACGGCGCCTTGCTGGGGGTGCATGGCGCAAGGGGGCTCGATTTCGCCACGCACATGGCGCTGACGCCGCTGGCGAGGCTGGCGCTGGTGGCGGGCTGCATCCTGGCGGTGGCCCCGCGCTGGCGGGTGCGGTTGCCGATGCCCGCGCTGGCCGCCGAGGCGGCGGGAACCGCCTGGGCCTTCGCGCTGCTGCTGGTCGCCGCCGCCTTCGTCGCCGCCGGCACCTACAGCCCGTTCCTGTATTTCCGGTTCTGAACGCGATGCAACGTCGGACGTTTCGTGGATTGTTCCCGCTGGCCGTGCTGCTGCTGGCGCTGCCCCTGCTGGGCCTGCTGGTAGTGCCGTCATCCATCCGCGTCTCGCAGGACGAGGCACGGCTGCTGGCGCCGGCGCCAGACTGGGCGACGGGATGGCGCGACCCGCCGCGCTTTTTCGCGCGTCTCAATCGCTACCTGCGCGACCATTTCTGGCTGCGGATCCCGCTGATCCGCGCGCACGCGCTGGTGGTCAACGAGATGCTGCGCAACGGCGACAGTCTGGTGCTGGTCGGCGCGCACCAGCATTTCTTCCTGAGCGGCGAGGATGCCATCGCGCAGAGCGCCGGGCGGCTGGTGGATCGGGAACGGATCAGGCTCACCGCCAACATGCTGGCTTCGATGCGCGCCGATCTCGCCGCGCACGGCGCGCGGCTGCTGGTCGCCGTGCCGCCCAACGCCGCCACGATCTATCCCGAGGACCTGCCGAAATGGGCCCGCAACGACGGCCGGCCGACCGAATACGACCTGCTGTACGCGGCCCTTGCCGCGCGCGGCGTGGCGACGCTCGACCTGCGCCCGGTGCTGCGCGCCGCAAAGGCGCACGGCCGCGTCTATCTGCAGCATGACACGCACTGGTCCCCGCGCGGCGCGCTCGCCGCCTATGACGCGATCGTCGTCGCCGCCGGCCTGCCGGGGTGGCGGCTGCCGCCGGAGCGGACACTGTCTCCGCCGGTGCATCTGGTCGGCGGCGATCTGGCCCGCATGCTGGGCCTGCAACAGGATGTCGCCGACGAGGTGCCAATGCTGACGCTGCCGCAGGGCCATCAGCACCGTCTCTCCGACGAGAAGGGCACGCCGAGCTTCGAGGAATCCAGCGACTCCGCCGGCCGCCCGGAGCCTGGACCGCTGATCGTGGTGATCGGCGATTCCTTCACCGACTATTTCGGCCGGCTGGTGAACGCGCAGCACGCGCGCTTCGTCTGGATGCACCACCATTATTGCCGGTTCGACTGGAACCTCGTGCGCGCCCTGCAACCGGCCCAGGTGTGGTACCTGCCGACCGAGCGGCAGATGCTGTGCTATCCCGGCTGGACCCCTTCAGGACTTGGCGCCACCTCGTCGGCCGCGCGCTGACCGTCCAGCCGGCGCGCATCCACCAGCATCAGCCAGGGATGCCGCGCAGTGATATCGGCCATGACGCGCGGCTTGTTGCGCCGGTCCTCGGTAACGGATTGCAGCATCGAGTCCGCGTGCACGCGATATTCCGCCAGCGGCTCGCCTTTTTCCTGCACGCCGAACAGGCCGTACTCGGCCATGCGGCACCAGAACTCGTAATCCTCCCATCCCAGCCGCGTGTCGCTGTAGCCGCCGACCGCGTACCATGCCGGCACCGACACCAACGTCATCGCATGCACATAGGGCACGCCGGTCAGTCGCGCCGGCACATAGGGCAACTGGCCGACCAGCCCGCTTGCGCCCTCGAACTCGCGGATGACCGGATAGACGAAGGCCGCGCCGCTGCGGCGCGCGGTCGCCAGCAGCGTCTCGCAGCACGCCGGCAGCAGCCGGTCGTCGGCGTCCAGCGGCAGCACGAACGGGGTGTCGGCCAGCGCGAAACCCGCATTGCGCGCCATGCCCAGCCCGGCATTCGCCGCGTTCGCCCACAGCGCCACGCGGTTGAAGCGCGGCGCGTTCCGTTGCAGCCAGTCCAGCGCCACCTGCCGCGACGTGTCGGTGGAGGCGTCGTCCACCACGATCAGGTCGAGCGCGCGCAGCGTCTGCGCCTGCACGGACGCCAGCGCCTCCGGCAGGTACTGCGCGTAGTTGTACAGCGGCACGATCACCGTAACCTCGGCGTCGCCCAGCTGATCGGCTTCGAACAGCACCTCGCCCGCGGGGATCGGCGGCGGAGCGGCAGGGCGCATGGCCAGTTGCGCATCGAGCGCGAAGGCGCGGGCGGCTTCCCGCCCGCCCGCCGCCTGCGCGAGCAGGGAGGCGGCAAGTTCGCGCCGGCGCTCCGGCCCATGCCGCCACAGCACGCTGCGCCGCGCCGCCTCCGCCATCCGCCGCCGCAGCGCCGCATCGTCCAGCAGCGCGGTGATCGCCGCGTACCATTCCTCGGCCGAGGTGGCGAGGAACCCGGTTTCGCCATGCACGATCGCGCGGCGGAACGGGCCGGTGGGCGAGGCCACGGTGCAGACGCCGGCCAGCGCCGCCTCGAAATGCTTCAGCTCGCTCTTGGCCTCGCAGAACGGGTTGCCGACCTCCAGCGGTGCCAAATTCACGTCGAACCGCGCCACTTCCTCCGGCAGTTTTTCCGCCGGCACCGTCATGCGCCATTCGATCTGTGCCTCCAGCCCGGCGAGCGACGGATATTCGGCGATGTTGACGATCGGCAGCTTGTCGGCGGGGCTTCTGAACAGCACAAGGCGGCAGTCGGGCCGCTCGCGCAGGATGCGCGCGAGCGTCGGCGCCACCTGCGCGAAGTCCCGCTGGTGCGTCCGCGTGCCGCCGGCATAGCCGATGCGCAGCTTGCCGTCGCCCTGTGCCTGCGCCCGCCTGCGTGCCGCGCGGCGGGCGGTGCGGCGCAGCGCGTCGTCGAAGCCGTTCGGGATCACGACCGCCGGCTGGCCGGTGCGCCGGATGTGCCAGGCGAGTTCCTCGGTGCTGGCGACGCACAGGTCGGCCTGCAGCACGCTTTCCAGGATGCGCGTGTAGTGGCCGCGCGCGTCCTCCTCCGACACGCCTTCCGAGCGCAGCGCATCCAGCAGTTCGGGCGTCGCGAGGTCCGGCGCGAGCATCAGGTCGTCGAGATCGAACACCACGGCGGCATTGCCTTCGCGCGCCGCGGCCACGGCGGGGGCGGCGAGCAGCCAGGGCGTGCGCCAGACGAACAGCATGTCGGCGCCGACGATCTCGTCGCGCCGGTCGGACACTTCCTCCGGCCGCATCCAGGCGGTGGTGGCGCCGCCCTGCTCCAGCGCGGCGGCGAGGCGGCGGACGCGATAGATGTGGCCGGGCGTGTCGGACTCGCCGGAGACGAACACGACATGCCGTGGCGCGCGCGGCGTGATCGCCGGCAGCGTCGGGCCGGATGGCGTCTCGGCCGCAGCCGGCAACTTCCGGCAGGATCGTCCCTCGGCACGGCCCGCCTGCAGGTAATGGATCAGCGGATCGGCGCCGGAGGCGGCCACGTCCGGCGATTGTGCGAGATAGTATTCCGCGTCGAAATACGGGCTGGGATGCCGCCGCTCGCGGCGGCCATAGCGCAGGTAGTGGACTGCCGGGTCAAGGCCGGAGCCGGCCACGTCGGGATAGCGCGTGGCGTACCAGCCGGGATCGAACAGCTCCGTCTGCGCCAGCACCTGCAACTCGCGGCGCAGCCGGCGCTGTTCCCGCAGCTTCTGCCGCAGCCGCAGCCGCACCGTCCAGGATACGAGTTGTGCGGCCTGCTTCGCGCGACGCTGTACCGGGGCCGGCACGCGCGCCAGCGCGCGCCGCAGCGGTGCGGTCGCGCGCCAGACCGGCGAGGCGTGGATGCTCTGCAGTTCCGCGGCGAGCAGGCGCGCATTCTGCGCCGCCGGCCGCACATAGGCGATCTCCAGGCGAAGCCGCGCGGATTCGGCGGCGAGCGCACGGGTCCGCGCCGCCTCCTGCTGCAACGGCTCCATGTGGTCGTGGATGTGCCGGCGCAGCCGGTCGAGCTCCTCGATCAGCGCGCCGGTCGCCGCCCGCGCCTCCACCGCGCGCTGCGCCGCGCGGGCGCGCAGGCGCCCGGCCTCGTGCAACTCGTCAGCCGCGACCTGCGCCGCCTGCAGGCTGCGCTCCAGGTGGCGCGTCTGCATCTCCAGCACCCAGCGCTCGCCGAGCAGGCTGAAGCGTTCGCGCAGGGCGGTGATCTGCACGGGGTCGGTCAGCGCGCAGAGTGCTGCGACCGCCGCCGGCACCTCGCGCCCGACCGCCAGCACGCCGAGGCCGTGCGCGTGCAGGAACTCGAACGCCGGATAGCGCGTGCGAAGTTCCGCGAAGTAGCGCCAGACGCCGAACTCGCGCTCGCGCACGTTGGTGTCGTGGAACAGCACCACGGCGCGGTCGGACAGTTTCGGCAGCCAGGATTCGAAATCGTGGCGCACCGCCTCATAGCCGTGGCAGCCGTCGATGTGCAGCAGATCGATGCTGCCGTCGGCGACGTAGGGCAGCGCCTCGTCGAAGGTGCAGCGCAGCAGTTCGGAGAACGCGGCGAAGCGCTGGTCGTGGAAGTGGCGCAGGTCGTCGTACACCGACTGGTCGTAATAGCCGGCGTGCACGTCGCCTTCCCAGGTATCCACGGCATAGCAGCGCGTATCCAGCTTCGTCGCCGCCACCGCATCGCAGAACGCGCAGTAGGACACGCCATTATGCGTACCGAGTTCG
>JAJZVE010000378.1 GCA_021845835.1 Pseudomonadota bacterium
GGGCGACGGCGGTGACGAGGCGTTCGCCGGCTATCGCCGCTATCGCTGGCATGTGCTGGTGGAGGCGGCACGCCGCCATCTGCCCGCGCCGGTGCGGCGCAGCGCGATCGCCGGCCTCGCCCGGCTGTATCCGAAGCTGGACCGGGCGCCGCGCTTCCTGCGCGCCAGGCACACGCTCACCGAACTCAGCCTGGACAGCGCGCGCGGCTTCGCGGCGACGGTGACGAAGCTCGACGCGGCGCGGCGCCGGGCGCTGTTCGCGCCGGCGCTGCGGGCGGACCTCGGCGGCCACGATCCGACGGCGCGCTTCGCCGCGCTGCTGGACGAATGCCCCGACGCCGCGCCGCTGGCGCAGGCGCAATACATGGACCTGCACACCTGGCTGCCGGGCGACATCCTGGTGAAAGTGGACCGTGCCAGCATGGCCAATTCGCTGGAGGTGCGCGCGCCGTTCCTCGACCCGGCGCTGGTCGGCTTCGGCCTGTCGCTGCCGGCGGCGCAGAAGATCGCCGGCGGGGCGGGCAAGCAGGTGCTGAAGGCGGCGCTGGCGCCGTATCTGCCGCACGATCTGCTGCACCGGCCGAAGCAGGGTTTCGCCAGTTCCCCGGCGGCGCTGTTCCGTGCCGAGGCGGCGCGGCTGCGGGCACGGCTGCTCGGGCCGCTGATGGGCGATTGCGGCCTGTTCTCGCTGGCGGCGATCGCGCGGCTGATCGATGAGCACGCGGCCGGCGGGTCCGATCACGGCCAGAAGCTCTGGCTGCTGCTGGCCTTCGAGGGATTTCTCGCCGCCGAGGCGGCGCCGGGCAGCCGGGCGGAGGCCGGCGCGCTGATCGCCTCCTGAAGCGTGCCGTGCCTATTCGGCGCTGTTCGTTGCCGGCGCCGCGCTGGCGGCTGCCGCCGCCTGCAGCACCGCGCCCTGCGCGGCCAGGAAGTCGTGCAGCAGCTGCGTCGCCGCGGCGCGTGCGCTGCCGGCCGGCGGCATCAGCGTGACCGCGACCAGCACCGGGCGGCCGCCGCCGCCGAACGTGCTGGTGCGGGCGAGATGCAGCCGCATCGCCAGCCCGCCCGCGCTCGGCCGGCCGTCGAGGAAGATCGCGGAGGCCGTTGCCCGCGGCGGGTCGAGCCGTTCGGCCAGTTGCCACGATTGCGGCGCGATCCCGTCCACCGTCAGCACGCTGCGCCGCACGTCCTCGGCGCCGCGCGTGTCGGCCGCGGCCTGCAGCGCCGCGCGCAGCGGTGCCGGCCCGCTGCGCGGGGACAGGGCCAGCACGCGCGCGGTCAGCGTGGCGCCGTTGCAGTCGAAGGTCTGCGCGGCAGCCGTCCCGCCGGTGGCGCGGCAGCCGGCGGCGGCGAAGCGCGGCAGCACCACCGGCGCAGCCGTCCCCGCGCCGCGATCCAGCAGCGCCGCCAGCGCCGGCGCGGCCACGGCCAGCACCATGGTCGCTGCCACCGCCGGCAACGCTGCCGGCCACGCTGCGGCGTTGCGGGCCGCGGCCGGCGCGACGCGGCGGATGGTATCCTGGCGGAACGGCAGGCCGGCCACGGTCAGCAGCAGGATCACGGCGCTGAAGAATCCCCAGCCGTAGATCAGATGGTCCGCCGCCGCCGCCTCGGCGCTGCCGAGGATGTGGCCGAGGACGACGATGCCGAGCGCCCGCAGCCCGTTCGCCACGATCGGTACCGCGCAGGCGACGGCGAAGAATGCCAGCCGCCGCCACGGGCCGCGGTACATCATCAGGGCATAGAGCGCGCCGAACGCCATGGCGGCGATCAGGAAGCGCAGGCCCGCGCAGGCTTCGGCGACATAGAACCGGCCTTCCGGGATCTCGATGGTGAACGCCGTCACCACGTGCGGGATGCCGATCACGTCCAGGCCGATATCGATGAACCGTGCCGTGAACACCTGCAATGACGGCACCAGCTCGGCACCGAACGGCACCAGGAACACCAGATAGGCGAGCGGCGCGGCGAAGGCGCGCGCGAGCCGCCAGCCGAGCCAGGCGACCAGCAGCGTTTCCAGCAGGCCGAGCGCCGCGAGCTGGCGCCCCTCCATGATGCCGAGCCGGTCGGCGGCAAACCAGGCGAGGCCGAGCGGCAGCGCCGCCAGCGCCGGCCACGCGGTCGGCCGCGGCGCCTGCCCCGCCGCCGTGGCGCGCCGGTCCCAGGCGAGCCAGAGCGCGATCGGCAGTACGACGAAGCCGTGGTTGTAGGCGGTCGAGCCGGTCCACACCCGGATCGCCGCCGCGATCTCGGCGTGGAACAGCAGCCCCCAGCCGAGCAGCCCGAGCAGCAGCGCCGCCAGCGCGGCAACCAGGTCGCGCCGGCGCATCCGCGACGTGGCAAGCGCGGCGCCGCTCATGTCACGACCTCATGCGCCGCGGACGGCGCGTCACCCGATGCCGCGCACGATGGCCGGGCCCAGCAGATTGGCCAGCGGCAGCGGCAGCCGCTTCCAGCCGGCGATGAGCAGGCGGTATTTCGGGTTGAGCGGGTTGTGCTCGGGGATCGCGGCGCCGGGCGCGAGACGGAAGCGGTAGGCGAGCGGCGCCGGCTCGAACCCCCAGTTCTTCTTGAAGGCGAACGCGCCGGTGCCGACCTTGCTGCGGCCGTAGTCGAACAGCCGGCAGCCGCGTGCCGCGGCGCGGCGCATGACCTCCCAGTACATGAAATCATTCGCATGGCATTCCCGCGCCGCGGCCAGTCCGCCTCCGTAATATGGCAGCACCTCGTCGCGCCAGTAGAAATTCAGCACAGCGGCGACCGCCCGCTCGCCGTCGTACACGGTCAGCACGTCCATGCGGTCGTGGAACGCTTCGGCGAGCAGCCGGAAATAGCGCCGCGGGAACACCGGTGTGCCGAGGTTGCGCACGCTCTCGGCATAGATCGCGTACAGCCCGTCCACCTCGGCGCCGACGCGCGAGTGCAAGCCGCGTTCGATGCCCTTGCGCACCACCGCCCGCTGCTTGCGCGGGATGGCTTTCAGGTTGTCGTCGTCCCTGCCGCTGATCGGCTTGCGGAACGTGACATAGAGGTCGGGGCGGCCGATCCATTCCGCGGGATCGAGCCAGTCCTCGGGCGGCGGGGCGCGCAGGCGCAATTCCACGGCGCTGGCCCGCGCCGGCGCGATCAGCGCGGCGGCAGCGTCCGCAAGCGCGGCGAACGCCTCGGCATCGGCGGCGAGCGGGCCGCCATAGACGCAGAACGGCACCGAGACGAGGGTGCTGCCGAACAGCCGCGAACGCAGATGCGCGAGCGGCAGCACGCCCACCACGGCGCCGTCGCGTTCGGCGAGCAGGTAGTGCGGCCGGTGGCCGAACGCGGCAGCGATCACCTCGCGCCAGGCGGCGCCGTGGAAGAATGTGCCGTCGGGATGGCGGGAAACGAAGTCGTCCCACGCCGCGGCGGCACGGTCGTCGAGCAGGCGGCATCGCGTGGTCATGCCGGGCCGCCGCGGCGGTACTGGTCTTTTGACGGGTCGCATTGCGGCGCCGCCGCCACCGCGGCGATGACGCGATCCAGCGCGGTCAACTGGGCGTCCCAGCTATGGCCGCTTGCGACCGCAAGCCGCGCCCGGTGCGCCATCGCGGCGCGGTGCGACGGGTCGCGCAGCAGACGAACCACCTGCGCCGCGAATGCCTCCGCCGTGTCGGCGGCGACGATCCCGTCCCCGGCCGGGATGGCGCTGGCGCGCCATACCGCTTGCGTGGTGACGACCGGCAGCCCCATCGCCATTGCCTCAAGCACCTTGTTCTGGATGCCGCGCGCGATCCGCAACGGCGCGACGAACACCTCCGCGCGGTCGAGATACGGCCGCACATCGGCGACGGCGCCGGTCACGGTCACGCCGGCAAGACGGCCCAGCCGCCGTACCGCGCCGTTCGGCCGGCTGCCGCAGATCGTCAGGGTCGCCGCCGGCACATCCCGCCGCACCAGCGGCAGAATGGCGGAGCAGAACCAGCGCACCGCATCGACATTGGGCCGGTAGTTCATGACCCCGGTGAAGACCAGCGACGCCGGCTGCCGCACGGCGCCGGCCGGCCGGAAATACGCCACATCGACCCCGTTGCGCACGACATCGACCGGAGCGTCCGGGATCAGCGCCCGAAAGTCCTCCGCCTCGGCTTCGGTGCAGACCAGGGAACGCGAAAACGTGCGCGCGACATGCCGCTCGTACTCGAGCAATCGCCGTCCTTCCAGGGCATACAGCCAGCGCATCGGCAGCACTGCGCGCTGCGCGTAGGCGCGCCATTTGAGCGAGTCCAGGTCGGAGAAATGCATGATGCGCCGGGTGCGCGGGAACGGCTCGGCGAACTGTGCCACGTTCGAGCTATAGACGAAGATAAGGTCCGGAGCGAGATCGGTGAAGCGCCGGCGGATCGCGGCGTGCAATGCCGGTTCGGCGAGCATCGCGACCGACAGCGGCGCGCCGCCCGGCAGCGCCCGCAACGCCCGCAGCCTGCTTCGCAGCGGCGACACCGCGACGGCGGTAACGCTGGCAACCTCGCCCCTGAGACCTGCGACGTTCGTCAGATCGTCCGCGCCGTCGGCGAGGCAGAGCACATGCACCTCGTGCTGCCGGGCAAGATGGCGGATCTTGTTATAGGTCGCGATCTTGTCGCCGCGGTTGGGCGGGAACGGCACCCGGTGGCAGACGAAGAAGATGCGCATCAGGCGGCGGATTCCGCGGACGCCCCGAGCAGCCCGGCGAAGGCGTGGTCCAGCCGATCCCAGGCGAAATCCCGCAGCAGATGGCGCAGCCGCGCCTCGGTTCCCGCGAGGCCCGTGTAATGGCGGAAGCGGGCGCGCGGCGGGGCGCCGGGGACGCGCGGCTGGCCAGGGTCGAATTCCCACGGATGGGTATAGAAGATGGCGGGATGGCGCTCGGCGGCGAGCGCACGGCGCAGCGCGGTGCGGAACGCGGGATAGGGCAGCAGCCGGAACCAGCCGCCGCCGGCGAGCGGCCAGTTGCGGCCGAGCGCGTGCAGCGTGGTCATCGGCAGCTCCCACAACGCCCCGCCGGCGACCGGGTGCGGCGCGCGCGGCGCATCGGGGCTGCCGTAGAGGTCGTGACGCACCGGATAGACGCTGGAGGAATAGCGGTAGCCGGACTCGGCCAGCACGGCGTGCGCCCAGGGCGTGCGCGCGCCCAGCGAGAAGGTGGGCGCGCGATAGCCGGCGACGGCCACGCCGGCGGCGTCCTCCAGCACCGTGCGTGCCCGCGTCACGTCGGCGCGGAAGCGTGCTGCGCCGAGCAGGTTGATCAGTTCGTGGCCGTAGCCGTGGCTGGCCAGTTCGTGGCCGGCGGCGACGATGCGGCGGACCAGCGCCGGATGCCGCTCG
>JAJZVE010000379.1 GCA_021845835.1 Pseudomonadota bacterium
GATCACCTCCTGGTCGGTCGCCGGCGTGGTCGGGCCGGCGCTGATCGCCGGCGTGCGGCAGTGGCAGCTCGACCACGGGGTGGCGCACAATCTCGTCTATGACCGCACGCTCTACATCATGGCGGGCGTGCTGCTGATCGGGCTGGTGTGCAACGCGCTGATCCGGCCGGTCAATCCGAAGCACTTCATGAGCGACGCGGAACTGGAACGGGAACGGGCGTTGCAGCACGAGGGGCGCACGGCGGCGGCGGCGGCGACGGCGGCGCGCGGCAGTTTCGGTGCCGGCGGCGTCCTGGCCTGGCTCGCGGTCGGCATTCCGTTCCTGATCGGCCTCTATATCGCGCTGGCCAAGGCCGCAGCACTGTTCATTTGACGCAGGCGGGGCGGGCATGTGCAACCTCTACAGCATGACCCGCCCGCGCGATGCGGTGCGGCAGGCGTTCCGGGTCACGCAGGACCGGACCGCGAACCAGCCGCCGCTGCGCCGTGATCCCGGCATGCCAGGATCACGGCCTCAGGCCCCGCCGAAGCAGCACCCGAACGGCGGGGCAGCATGACCGCCGCCGCCGACCTGGCGCTGCTGCTGTGCGACCTGCAGAACGATTTCCTGCACCCGGACGGCGCCTATGGCCGCGCCGGCCAGACCGCGCCGGACATCGCCGCCCTGCCCGCCCGTCTCGCGCCGCTGTGCGCCCGCGTGCGCGCCGCCGGCGGCTGGATCGTGTCCACGCATTTCACCCTCGTCCCCGGCCGCGGCGGCGAGCCGTTCATCTCGCCGCACCTGCAACGCCTGCGTCCGTTCCTGCGCCGCGGCGACTTCGCGCCGGGCGGCTGGGGGCACGCGCTGGTGGACGAACTGGCACCGGCCGACATCGCCGTGGAAAAGGTGGCGTTCTCGGCCTTCTACATGTCGCGCCTCGAATGGGTGCTGGCGCGTGCCGGGGTGCGCCGCCTGCTGGTCGCCGGCATCGTCACCAATGGCGGGGTCGCCAGCACGGTGCGCGACGCCCAGGTGCGCGACTTCGCGGTGACGCTGCTGGAGGACGGCTGCGCCGCTTTCGACCGCGAAACGCATCGCATCGCCGTCGCGGCGCTGCGGCCGGTGGCGCAGGTGGCGACGATCGGGTCGGTCGCGTGGTGACTGGCCGGCGGGCCTATGGCGCCTGCGGACGGTCCCGGTCCGCCAGCAGCCGGCCGACCAACTGCGCCACCTGATCCAGGCGGCGGCGTCCGGCCGGGGCAGGCTGCCACGAACACATGGCTGATGTTCAGTGGCGCGACTCATCCCAACGTGAGTATTCTGTCCCACTGTAGCGTTCCGCCTCCCGCAAAGTATCGGCCATGCAACTTCCTCGTCGTTCCGTCCTCGCCAGCCTGTTGACCGCGTCGATGTTTTCGCCGGCATTGCGCGTCCCGGCGCAGGAAGCGGCGGTGCCGGAGCCCGACACCGACCCGGTGCTGCCGCCGCTCGCCCCCGCCGCGCCGCCCGCGCCGGTGGCGGAGCCGCCGCCGGCTGCCGCCGTGCCGCCGTCGTGGCGGCGCCATGCCGTGCCGGTTGCGGCGAGCGATCCGCGGCCCAAGATCGCCCTGGTGATCGACGACATGGGGGTGATGCGGGCGCGCACGGCGCAGGCGCTGGCGCTGCCGGGTCCGCTCACGCTCGCCTGGTTCCCGTTCGCCCCTGACCTGCCGGCGCAGCTGCGGGAAGCCGCCGCGCGCGGGCACGAGGCGCTGCTGCACATGCCGATGCAGGCCTTCGGCAACGGCACGCGGCAGACCGGACCGGACCCGCTGCGCATCGACCTGCCGGCGGAGGTCAACCTCGCCCGGCTGCGCGCCGCGTTCGCCGCGGTGCCGGGCGTGGTCGGGCTGAACAACCACATGGGCAGCGTCGCCACCCGCGACCCGGCGCTGATGGACCTGGTGGCGCTGCAGGTGCGCGAACACGGCATGCTGTTCCTCGACAGCGTCGTGGTGCCGCACAGCGTCGCGCTGCCGCGGGCGGAGGCGGCGGGCGTGCCGGCGGCGGCGCGCGACGTGTTCATCGACAACACCGGCAATCCCGCCGCCATCCACGGCCAGTTGGCCAGCATCGAGGCGTTCGCGCGGCGCCTTGGCTACGCCATCGCGATCGGCCATCCGCGCCCGCACACGCTGGCGGCGCTGGAGGAATGGCTGCCGACGCTGCCGGGCAAGGGCTTCGTGCTGTGGCCGATCGCGGCGACCATCGCGCTGCGCAACGGCATCGAACTCGGGCTGTCGGCGTGACCGCGCGGCGCTAAGCTCGCGCCATGCTGCGCGTGCTGCTCACCGGGTTCGCGCCGTTCGGCGGCGAGACGGTCAATCCGTCCGAGCGCGCGATCCTGGCGCTGGCCGCCGCGCCGCCGGCGGGGATCGCGCTGGCGACGGCGGTCCTGCCGGTCGCCTATGCCGGCGCGCCGCCGGCGCTGCACGCCGCCATCGCCGCGCATGACCCGCAGGTGGTGCTGGCCACCGGCCTTGCCGGCGGACGGGCGCTGATCGGGGTGGAGCGCGTCGCCATCAACATCGACGACGCCCGCATCGCCGACAACGACGGCGTGCGCCGCATCGACGCGCCGGTGGTGCCGGGCGGCCCGGCCGCCTATTTCGCCACCCTCCCGATCAAGGCGATCGCGGCGGCCATCCGCGCCGCCGGCGTGCCCGCCGAGGTGTCGCAGAGCGCCGGCACCTTCCTGTGCAACCATGTCTTCTATCGGTGCTGCCACATCGCCGCGACGGCGCGGCCGGGGCTGCGCGCGGGCTTCCTGCATCTGCCCTGGCTGCCCGAACAGGCCACCGCCCATCCCGGCGAGCCGAGCATGGCGCTGGACGCCGTGCTGTGCGGCCTGCAAGCCGCCCTCGCCACGCTGCGCGACGCCGCCGCCGACCTGCAGGTCGCGGACGGCGCGATCTGCTGATCAATAATTAAAGCTGGTTGCATAATCGTCACGGCGCTTGCGCGCCTCCGTCGCGGCCACGATACTGAACGGATGACGAACCTGGGGGCTGGCAAGTGAACGTGCTGGCGCCGCCGCGTGCCCGCCTTGCCATCGAGGTGGTGCATGATCTGGTGTGCCCGTGGTGTTTCCTCGGGCTGCGGCGGCTGACGCGCGCGCTGCGGCGCCGCCCG
This sequence comes from Pseudomonadota bacterium, assembly GCA_021845835.1. Next base: position 3,152 of record JAJZVE010000379.1, read on the forward strand.
GACCTGCAGGCCGACATGGTCTGGCGGCCGTTCCTGCTCAACCCCGACATGCCGCGCGTCGGCATGCCGCGCGCCGATTACGTGGTGCGCAAGTTCGGCGGCGAGGAACGGGCGCGGCGGCTGTATTTCTCCATCGCCGAGATCGGCCGCGCCGAGGGCGTGCTGTTCCGCTTCGACCGCATCCGCCGCACCCCCTCCTCGGTCGATGCGCACCGGCTGGTGCGCTGGGCCGGCGGCTATGGCCGCAGCGGCGAAACGGTGGAGGCGCTGTTCGGCGCCCATTTCACCGACGGGCGCGACATCGGCGATGCCCATGTGCTGGCCGCGGTCGCACAGTCCTGCGGCCTGGACGGCGGCGAGGCGCTGCGCTTCCTGCACGGCGAGGCCGAGATCGACGCCGTGCACGCCGAGAACCTGCGCGCCCACCGGCTCGGCATCAACGGCGTGCCGTGCTTCGTCATCGGCGGCCGGCACGCGATCGCCGGCGCGCAGGAGCCCGAGGTGATCGAACGCCTGCTGGACGTGGCGCTGGTGGAGGCGCAGGACGGCTGAGCTAGCGCGGCCCGGCCTGGCGGCGGGCCACGAAGGCCTGGAAGTCAAGCCCCGGCTCCGCCTGCAGTGCGGCGGCAAAGGCGGCATTGAGGGCGCGCTTGCCGGCCAGCCCCGCCGCCGCCGCGGCCCGCAGCTCCGCCGGCAGGCCGAACCCGTCACCCTGCGCCAGCCGGCCGACATAGTCGCCATAGGCGCGATCGAACGCCGCCGCGGCGTCGGGGCTGTGTGCGATGGAGCCGGCCGCCACCCGGTACTCGTAAAGCGAGTCCTGAACCACCAACAGGCTGCCCAGCCGGCCGATCAGGCGCAGATTGGCAATCACGTCCTCGGCGTATTCCACCCCATCGAGGCGCGGCATTGCCAGCTCGCGGCGGACCAGCGGCACCAGCGGGGCGGTGAGCGCAAGCAGCGCGGCAAGATCGAGGCGCCGCGGCGCCGCGGCATCGCCGAGGACAGGGTAGAGCAGGCGCGCGTCCTGCTCGCGCACCACGGCCAGATTGTCCGCCGCGGCGCCGTGATGCAGCGCCAGCGGCGCGAGGGTGGCGAGATGGTGCGGCCGCAACAGGTCGTCCGCATCCAGGGCGCCCACCAGCGCGCCGCGTGCCAGCGCCAGACCGACATTGCGCGCGCGATGGCAGCCGGAGCGCCGTCGCCCGGTGGTGGCGAAGCGCAGACGCGGCTCGATGATCCCTTGCGCGGCGAGCACGCCGGCATAGTCGCCAAGATCGTCGGCGACGATGATCGCTTCCCAATCGTCCCAGGCCTGCGCACGCAGGCTGCCGACCGCCCGCGCCAGCACACCCTGCGCGTCGCAGGCGGGAATGACGATGGAGACCAGCATCAACCGGGCCGCGTTGCGGTGAACAGCGCCACGTCGAGGACGAAACTGCCATCCGCCTCGACCGCGAAATGCCGGCGCACCGGATCGGCAACGGCCGCCTGCACCGCGCGGATCGCCGCGACCAGTGCGGGCGGGGTGCGCATGCGTGCCACCCAGGACGCGAAATCGAGCCTGAGCCGGAACGGCGTCACCGCCCCCGCGACCAGCCCGGAAGCGGCCAGCGCCGCCTCCCACTCCGCGCGGCTGCGGTTGCGCACATGCGACGTATCGCGCAGCAGCTCGATGGTCTGCAGGAACGTGTCCAGCGCCGCCGGGCCGGGCGAGACGGTATCGACGAATCCCGCCTGACCGCCCGGCCGCAGCACGCGCGCCGCCTCCCGCAGCCCGGCGTCGAAATCACGCCAGTGATGCGCGGAGAAGCGGGTCAGCACGAGGTCGAAGCCGGCGTCCGCGAACGGCAGGCGCTCGGCCGGCCCCTGCACGGTGCGCAGATTGGCCAGCCCCCGCTCCCGCGCCGCCCCGGCCACCACGTCCAGCATTTCGGCGGACAGGTCATAGGCGACCACCTCGGCGACCTGCGGCGCCACCGCGTACCCGACATGGCCGCCGCCGCAGCCGAGATCGAGCACGCGCGCCGCGCGGCGCCCGTGCGCGAGCGCCGCCAGCGCGGCGAGGTCGGGGCCCTGCGCATGCACGGCGCTGCCGAGATAGGCGCTGGCCTGGGCGCCGAACTGTGCCGCGGCCAGCGCTTCCTGACTGCGGTCCGTCATCCGCCCGGCGTGGCGGCGGCGC
>JAJZVE010000380.1:0-2317 GCA_021845835.1 Pseudomonadota bacterium
TGGTTCCGTTATCCGGCGCGGCGGGACGATGCGTTCCTGCGGCACTATATCGACGACGACACGCTCGCGACGCTGCGTCACGTCGGCTTCACCTTCGTCCGCCTCGCGGTGCAGCCGGAGCTGATGCTGCGCCCCGACGGGCGGCCCGATCCGCACCGGCTGGACCTGCTGACCGAGGCGGTGGCGCGCATCGAGCGGCAGCATCTCGGCGTCGTCGTCGGCTGGCACCCGCAGACCTGGCACCTGGAAGCCTCGCCGCTGCAGCAGCGGCAGTTGCAGGACCTCTGGGGCGCGCTGGCGGCGCGGCTGCGGCCTCTCGATCCGGCGCTGACCTTCCCCGAGGTGCTGAACGAGCCGGTGTTCGCGCATGACGCAGCCGGTTGGGAGGCGCTGCAGGCAAAGGTGCTGGCGCGCATCCGCGCCGCCCTGCCGCAGGCGACGGTGGTGCTGACCGGCACCGACTGGGGCTCGATCGACGGGCTGCTGCACCTGCACCCGGTCGCCGACGGCAACGTGGTCTATTCCTTCCACACCTACGAGCCGATGGTGCTGACCACGCGCGGCGGCTTCGATGCGTCGCTCGATCACGCGGCCCTTGGGCACCTGCCGTTCCCGGTCGAGGGCGCGCATGCCTGCGACGCCGCCGAGGCGGCGACCACGCAGACGCGCACCCGCGACGTGATCCGATTCTATTGCTCGGAGCACTGGAACGCCGCCCGCGTGCGCGCCCGCATCGACCAGGCGGCGGCCTGGGGGCGGCGGAATCATGTGAATCTGCTGGCCGGCGAGTTCGGCGCGAGCGACCTGTTACCGCCGGCGACCCGCCTCGCCTGGATCGCGGCCATCCGCCGCGCGTTCGAGGCGGACGGCATCGGCTGGGCGCTCTGGGGATATGACGACAGTCTCGGCTTCGACATCCATCCCGGACGGCGACCGCGCCGTCCGCTCGACCCCGGGCTGCTCCGCGCCCTGGGACTGCGCGACCATGCGTGAGCGGGTGCGGCTGCTCGGCCTCGATTTCGCCGATCTCGACGTGGCGGAGGCGGCGGCGCGCATCGCGGCGCGCCCGGCGGGGGCGCCGTTCGGCTACGTGGTCACGCCGAATGCCGATCATCTGGTGCGCATCGCGCGCCAGCCGGACCTGCTGGCGCTGTACCGCGGCGCGTCGCTGTGCCTGCTCGACAGCCGGGTGGTGCGGCGGGCGGCGCGGGCGCTGGCGCTGCCGGCGCCGCGCGTCGCGACGGGCAGCGACCTGACCGCGCGGCTGCTGCGGCACCACGTGCTGCCGGACGAGCGCATCACCCTGGTCGGCCTGGACAGCCGCCACGTGCCGGCGCTGACCGCCGCCTGCGACATCGCCGCGCCGTGGCACTACAATCCGCCGATGGGATTCGACCGCGACCCGCGGGAGTTGCGGCGGGCGGTGGAGTTCGTGCTGGCGCATCCCGCCCGCTTCGTGGTCCTCGCCGTCGGCTCGCCGCGGCAGGAGATCCTGGCGGCGGCGATCGCGGCGACCGGAGAGGCGACCGGCACCGGCCTGTGTGTCGGCGCCAGCGTCGAATTCCTCGTCGGCGCGCAGCAGCGCGCGCCGGCCTGGCTGCAGCGGGCGGGGCTGGAATGGCTGCACCGGCTGGCCAGCGACCCGGCGCGGCTGGGGCGGCGCTACCTGCGCGACAACCCGCCCATCTTCGCCCTGCTGCTGCGCGAGCGGCTCGGCCTTGCCCGCGCGCCGTCAGGCGTGGCCGGGCAGGGCGGCCAGCACTTCGCGCCGTAGCCGGGCGAACAGCGAACCGCGATGGGCGGCATCATTGGCGGCGAGATAGGCGCGCGCCTGCGGCGGCAACGTCGCGGGCGGGATCGCGCGCGCCATGCGCCACGCCGCCGGCAGCGCGCGCAGCGTCTGCCACAGCACGCCGTTGCGCGCGCCGCGCAGCAGATAGCCGACGACGCGCGGCGCCAGCGCCAGCCAGGACTCGCCGGACTTGCGGCCGATATAGAGCCGGTTGCGCACGAAGTAGAACCAGCGCGTCCCCGACCAGGCGAAGCGCCGTTCGCCGCTGACCTTGTGGCGGATGACGATGTCGCCGCGATAGGCGATGCGCCAGCCGCGGGCGATCGCGCGCAGGCAGAAATCGTATTCTTCCCAGCAGAAGAACAGGGAATCGTCGTAGCCGCCGGCCTCGTCCCAGGCGGCGCGGCGGATGGCGTGGCCGGCGCCGACGAAGGTGACGGTGTCGAACGCCTCCGCCGCGCGCGGCAGCAGGCTCTGCGGATAGCCCCAGGAGGAGAGGTCGTCGCGCCCGTCGGCAGATCGGAA
>JAJZVE010000380.1:2327-5321 GCA_021845835.1 Pseudomonadota bacterium
CGGCCGTCGGCGTACACGACGATGCGCAACGCCAGCGCGGCCAGGTCGGGCTGTTCGTCCATCACGGCCACGGCGCGGGCCAGCGTGTCGGGGGTGGCGAATTCGGCGTCATTGTCGAGGGCCACGATGATCCGCCCATGTCCGAGCGCGCTGCCGCGGTTGCGTCCGCCGGCGACGCCGTGATTGCGGTCAAGCCGCACCAGCGTCGCATCGCTGCGACCGGCGACAATGTCCTGCAACTGTGCCAGATTTTCCGGGCGGGAGCCCTGGTCGATCACGAACACATGCCGCGCGACGCCACGCTGGGCGAGCGCGGAGCCGATCGCGGCGGCAGTTTCCTCGACACGGTCGAGGGCAAGGATGACGATGTCGGCATCATAAGGGGACGGGGGAGGGGCGGCGGCGCCGGCGATGATCTGCATGCGCGGACCCTGGTGCGTCATTCGCTTCTGGTCAAAGCAATGCCATTGAGATTTGGTCACCTTCGGGTGACTTGGACCGGCGCGCAGAAGCGCCTACATGTCGCACGGCTTGTTGCTGTTACGAACAGGTCTTCATGCGTGTTGCGTTGATCATGCCTGCCTATAATGTTGGCAGATTCATTGGCGAAGCCATTGAATCGGTGCTGGCGCAGACGCATCGCGACTGGTCGTTGCTGGTGGTGGACGATGGATCCACCGACAACACCGCCGCGGTTGCCACGGGATTCGGCGACCGGCGCATCCGGCTGGTGCGGCAGGTCAACCGCGGCGTGTCGGCGGCGCGCAATCGCGGCCTGGCGGAGTTCGACGGCGAGGCGGTGATGTTCCTCGACGGCGACGACTGGCTTGCCGCCGATGCGCTGGCGCGGCTGGTCGCGACACTGACGGCGACGCCGCAGGCGGTCGCGGCCTATGGCGGCTTCTGCTTCGTCAGCGAGGATGGGGCGCGGCGGCTGGAGAGCAAGACAGGGCCGTTCCCCGAAGGGGACCTTCTCGAACGGCTGCTGGTGCAGAACCTGTTCGCCAATGGCGGCCATGTCCTGGTGCGCGCCCAGGCGGTGCGCCGGCTGGTCGGTTTCCGCAGCGACATCCGCTACGGCGAGGACTGGGAGTTCTGGTGCCGCCTCGCCGCCCTCGGCCCGATCGCGACGGTGAAGGACAGCGAGCCGCTGCTGTTCGTGCGCCGCCGCGGCGGCAGCGCCATCCTGCGCATGGCGAACCAGCCGGCGGCATTCCGGCCCTGCATGGACGCGATCTTCGAGGAGCCAACGCTGCGCTCCCGGCTCGAGGGCGGCCGCCTGGACTACCTGCGCCGCCAGGCGGAGGCCGAGAACCGCTGGATCATCGGCCGCGAACTGATCCGCCACGGCCGCCGCGCCGAGGGCTTGCGCTGGCTGCGCCAATCCGTCTTGCGCCGCCCGAGCGCCAAGCGCACGCTGCTGCTCGCCGCCGCCCACGCGCTGCCGCTGCTGCCCGGCCGCCTTCGCGGTCCGTTCCGCAGCTATCGAAGCGCCTTGACGCCGGCACCGCGGGCTGGATAATTAAAGAAATCTGATTGAACAATTCCGGCGAGCCCATCGCCGGCCGAGGAAGCGCCGCCCCATGCCCATCCGCGATGCCGGATTCGAGGCCGTGCCCGGCCTTGTCCGGCAGGACAGCCAGCGCCTGATCCTGCAGCGCCTGCGCCGGCGCGGCGAGGCGTCGCGGGCCGAGCTGGCGCGCGACGCGGCGCTGACCCACACTGCGGTGGGGCAGATCGTCAAGCAACTGGAACGCGCCGGCTATGTCCGCACGCTCGGCCGCAAGCTGCAGGGCAGCCGCGGCCAGCCGGCGACCCTGCTCGCGCTCGACCCGCGCGGGGCCTATGCGATCGGCGTGCGGCTGGACCGGGCGCGGACCGAAACGGCGCTGGCCGACCTGTCCGGCAGCGTGCTCGCCCACCGCACTCACGACATTCCGCTGCCGCCGCCGGCGGATGCGATGGAACTGGTCCGCGCCGACGTGGAGGACCTGTCCCGCCTCGTCCCCGCCGCGCGCCGCCGCCGCATCGCCGGCATCGGCCTGGCGCGGCCCTATAATCTCGGCAGCTGGCTCAGGCAGCTCGACCTGCCGGCGGAGCGGTTCGCCGCCTGGGACGGGTTCGCGCTGGCGGCGGAGCTGGAGCGTGTCTGCGGCCTGCCGGTGGCGGAGGAGAACGACGGCACCGCCGCCGCCATCGCCGAGCTGTTCCACGGCCAGGGCCGGGTACACGACGACTTCCTGTATGTGTTCATCGGCCCGGCGATCGGCGGCGGGCTGGTGCTGGGCGGGCAGGCGGTGCGCGGCCGAAGCGGCAACGCCGCCGATATCGGCGTGATCCCGGTCGCCGCCTCGCGCCTGGCCTCCGCCCCGCCGGGACGCGAAGGGCGGGAGATGCTGCTCGGCCGCGCCTCGCTCGCCGCGCTGCTGCGGCACCTGCGCTTCCGCGGTGAATCGCGCGCCAGCCTCGACGCCCCCGCGCCGACGCCGGCGGTGGCGGAATGGCTGGAGGATTGCGCGGCGGCGCTGGTCGAGCCGCTGCTGACCGCCGCCGCGCTGCTCGACCTGCCGCTGGTCATCCTGGACGGCGACCTGCCGGCGCCGCTGCTGGATGACCTGATCGCGCGGCTGGCGCCGCGCCTCGATGCCGCGACGGCCGAGGCGCGCACGCCGCCCGCGCTCGCCCGCGGCAGCTTCGGCGCCATGGCCGGGGCGCTGGGAGCCGCGACGCTGCCGCTGTTCCTGCAATTCGGCCCCGGCGCCGGCAAGCCCGGCAGCCCGCCGCGCGACATGAGCCAGGGAGGCGTCCATGCCCTCGTCGCCTGAGACCGCCACGCCGATCCTCGAGATGCGCAACGTCTCCAAGACGTTTCCCGGCGTGAAGGCGCTGAACAACGTGCAGCTCACCGTCTATCCGGGCGAGGTGCACGCGCTGATGGGCGAGAACGGCGCCGGCAAGTCGACGCTGATGAAGATCCTGTCCGGCAGATCGGAA
>JAJZVE010000381.1 GCA_021845835.1 Pseudomonadota bacterium
GCTGGTTTCCGGCGTCGCTGTGCTATGCTTCTCCATGGCGTGATCTCCCTCGGCGCTCAAACGCCGAGTCTGGTGATTGAACTCACCCGGAGATTACGCCACCCAGAATTTCCACACACTTCACGACACGACCTCCTGCTGTGCCTGCTCGCCGTGCTGGCGGGCGCCGAAACCATCACCGATATCGCCGTCTTCGGCGTGAAGAAGCTGGCCCTGCTCCGCCGCTTCCGCCCATTCCACGACGGCACGCCCACGCACGATCACCTCGGCGATATCCTGGCCGCGCTGGATGCCGAACAGTTCCAGCGCTGCTTCGCCGCCTGGGTGGCGGCGAGCACGGGAATACCCGAGGGCGTGATCGCCATCGACGGCAAGACCTCCCGCCGCTCGGGGGCCAAACGCCAAGGCAAGGGCGCCATCCACGTGGTGTCCGCCTTCGCCGCGCACCGGCGGCTTGTCCTCGGTCAGGTGAAAGTGGCGGAAAAGTCCAACGAAATCATCGCCATTCCGAAGCTGCTCGACCTGCTGACGATCGACGGGACGGTGATCACCATCGATGCCATGGGCTGCCAGCGCGAGATCGCCCGGAAGATCATCGACAAGAAAGCGGATTACGTCCTCGCGCTGAAAGGCAATCAGGGTAGCCTGCGCGAGGACGTTGGCCTGTTCGTGGCCGAGCAGCAGGCCACGGGCTTCAAAGATACCCAGATCAGCCGCCATGAGACCGTCGATGGCGAGCACGGTCGGATCGAAACCCGTACCGTCACCGTGCTCCACGACGTCGCCTGGCTCAACCACCGGCATGAGTGGCCGGAGCTGAAAGCCGTGGCCATCGTCGAAAGTACGCGCGAGATTGGCGGGAAAACCGAGCGGGAAACCCGCTTTTACATCACCTCTCTGACCGCGCCCGCCGACCGGGTGGGAGCCGCAATCCGCGACCACTGGAGTATCGAGAACGGGCTGCACTGGGTGATGGACATGACCTTCCGCGACGATGAATGCCGGGTCCGGACCGACAACGCACCCGCCAACCTGGCCGTGATCAGACACATGGCACAGAACCTGATCCGCCGGGCGCCGGGCAAGACGTCGCTCCGCCTCCGCCGCAAGACCGCCGGGTGGGACGACGACTATCTGGCCAGCCTTGTCGTTGCTTAGACGATTCAACCGATTCCCCTGGTATGTCCAGGCTCCCCGCCCGCATGGGCGAGGACATCACCCGGCGCAACGAAGGCCTGCCCGGAGCGATCAGGGCGGCTGCCTGGAAGGCGCAGGTCCGTTTATGTACCCGCTACCGGCGCCTGCAGAACACCGGTAAGCCGCAGAACGTCATCGTGGTCGCGATCGCCCGCGAGATGGCGGCGTTTGTTTGGGCCATCGCCCGCATGGCGCAGCCTACCGTCAGGCCGGCATAGGGCTGCTCCTGCCCCAGGAAGAAGCGGCAACCGGGAAAGGAAAACCGAGGCTCCCACGTTGCACAGGGGTGGGCGCGGCGGCAGGTCAGGGCAACCCTCGATCTGATTCGGCGGCACCAACCCGCGACATTGAGACAGAGGAAGGCCCAAGACGAACACCGGTCCTGCGGTAGCCAACCCGCGCATCAGAGTCTGATCAACCGTCGTCTTGCGCCGCTGCGTCCTCCCTTGTGCAACCCAATTCGCCGGACACCGCACGCGCGGCAGACCACTCACAGCCAGCCACGTTGACAACGAACATGAGAATCATATTTGTCATGCCCCCCATAAGCTGCGTCGCGCCGTCCTCCGACGGGAAGAGCGCGGCATCGACGCCGCAGTGAAAGATTTCATCACAGGCGGTGTGGCGTCGCGTCTTTGAGATCCAGTTCCAGCCTATCCTGTTACAACTGCTGAAGGCGGAGACGGCCAATCATCGGAAAGGTGGCCGGCATCATCTCAGAACCGGCGAGATCAAAGCCTGGGGCGGCGTAATCCTGCCGCAGCGGTTTCTCCCGGCGGCCAGGATGTTTCTCATTCTTACCGCATGCGTGGCCGATATCCGCTATCCTCTTCCGGCGGATCGGGCTCCGGCGTCGGTTCCGGGGCCAACAATTCCTTCCACGGCTTGCCGCGTACGGCCCGATGCAGCAGCGAGCCGGCCTCAATGCCGAACTCCGCCCCCCGTCGCCGCAGCAGCGCTTCAACGTTCGGGCGGCTCCTGAGCCAGGCTTCCAATTTTTCCATCCCGGCGATCACCTTGGCGATTTTGTCGGGGCTGTTGCCCTGCAGCGCTGCCTCGTGGCGACGCTCCAGCTGTGTCCAGCGCCGCACCACTTCGTGCGCATGATCTTTGGCCCGCCGCTCCGCCTGAGCAGCGATGAGAGCGGCGGCGGCCTTCTTCCGTCCGGCGGCGGTCGTGGCGGCCGCCAGGATCTCGGACCGGTCCCGGAAGGCTTGTTTGGCATCTTCGGTGACAAGGCCAGGCCTGGCCTTCTGGATGGCCTTGGCCGCCGCTTCCATCGCTTGAAGCTTTGGCGCGTCTTTCTGGCCACCCTCCATCATGATCGCCCTTGCCAACTGCCCAACGGCACGCTCGATCTGGCTTTCGGGCGGCGCCTCGGCGGACATTTCCTTCGGCGGGACCGGCCCCGCAGGCGGCGGCGGGGTGGGCCGTGGCGATGGAGCGGTCGCGGGCGCCAGGCTTCTATTAGACGGGGGCATCGGCGCCGGCGCCGGGCGAAGCTGCTTCTGGCGCTCGCGCTCCCGGCGAATGGCACCGCCCGTCGCCTCGGGCGCCGCCCTTGCCCCGCGTGCCAACAGGTCGCGAGCGGTCCGACGCTCCGCCCAGGCCGACCAGGCGGCCGAAAGCCCAGCCCGCTTGTCGGTAAAAATCTGCAACCCGGAGCGCTCGCGCGAGGCCGCGACATAGGCGGTCGCCGCGGTCGCCACCCGGTTCGCCTCCCCAACCACGATCGCCCGCTCCACCGTCGCGCCCTGACTGGCATGCACCGTCCGGCAATATCCGTGATCGATGACATGCGCCCGGCGCGCATCAAGGCGCTTTTCCTCACCGGCCTCGGTCCGCACCACCACCTCGCCGCCCGCCTCGTCGAAGCCGATGACCACCGCGCCCATCCCGTTGATGATCCCGTTTGCCCGATCCTGTTCGCGAAACAGGATCCGCTCACCCATCGCCAGACCAAGCTCACGCGCCCGATAGGCGCGCGCCGTCTCGGCCGAAGGCCGCCAGGTGATCTCGCCGGCCGCCTCGGGATCCCCAAGCGGGCGCAGTGTCACATGGCGCTCGTGATAGCCGGTCACCTCCCACTGACTGCCCCGGGCCGCCAGGACATGCCGCCCATTCTTCAAATCCTGGGCGAACACCACCACCATCCCGGCTTCATAGGCGTGCGGCCGCCGCGCTTGCTCGCGGGTCATATCCGCCTTGTCCAGGGCCCGGATCACCCTGTCGATCCCGCTCAAGCGGCTCTCGGCGCGCAACCCGGCGCGGATTTCCGCATTGACCTCGCCGCGCATCCGGTTGGTCCCGGTCATCACCAGCGTCTCCGACCGCTGCTCCGGGGTGAGCGCGAGATAGGCGGCCGCGGCCGATTTCGAGAGATCGGCCTTCGTCACCTCCGTCATGTAGGGCTGCGCCGCCGCGACCGCCCGTCCGGCCTCGCCGCGCGCGAACAGCTGCGCGATTTCCCGGAGCGCCGGATCCCGCTGCCGCTGCACTTCGTCCACCCGCACGTGCCGGAGCACGCCCTCCTCCAGCATCTGCTGGAACGGCGAACCCGCCTCGACACTTGGCAGCTGGCGCGGGTCGCCGACCAGCAGCGTCCGCGCCGCGCCCTCGGCCGCAACGCGCCGCATCAGCCGGCCCATATCGCGGGCCGAAATCATCCCCGCTTCGTCGATCACATAAAGACGAGGACGCTCCGCCGCCTTCCCTTGCCGCAGTTCGGCCTCCAGCGTGTGCGTCTGGTCGCACCCCGCCTTCGCCAATTCGCGCGCCGCGACACCGCTCGGCGCCAGGCCGACGACTTCATATCCGGCATGCCGGTAAGCCGCCACGATCACGGCCATCGATTGCGTCTTGCCGCTGCCGGCAGCGCCGACGATCCCGACATGGCGGTCCCCGGTGACAAGGGCGAGGCGAACCGCCGCCCTCTGCCCGGCACTGAAAGCGAAGCCCTGTTTGCCTTCATGCCGTGCCAGCAGCGGCGCAACCGCATCCGGCGCCGCGATCGCCCGCGCCCCCGCCCGCCCGGCGGCGATCGCCTCGAGCACGTCGCGCTCGGTCGCCAGAGCTTCGCGCGTCGTGAACACCTTGCCGTGGCGGTCGTCAGGCGCGGACAGAAGCTCCCCGGCGCTGTCGTCGAGCGCCGCCATCACCTGCGCCAGCGTCACCTGCCCGATCTTCGCCAGCAGCGCTTCGCGGACCAGGGCAGCCTGGCTGAACTGCGCCTCCCGCTCGCTGAGATGGCGCGCCGCACTCGCCACCGCCTCCCGCGCCGCGGCAGGCTCATCATCCGCCCCGGCAACGCGAACCCGCCTGATCGCGTTGTCTTTCAGCCCGATCAGATCGAGGCCACATTCTCGCCCCCGCCTATACCAGGCCGCGTGATGCTCTTCCTCCGTCGCCGGCTGCTTCTCCCGCCGCGTCGAGACATTGGCGCGCACCCGCTGCGCCGCGCTCGCCGCGCCGCGGTCAAGGCCCTCCGCCGCCAGCGCCTTATCGATCTCGGCCTTGCGCCGGCTGAACTTACGGATTTCTCTGTCCGTGACCTCGGCGATCTCGAATCCGTCCTTCGTCTGCCGGATGTCATAGCCGAGCCCCAGAACCCGCCGCGCCAGCTCCGCTTTGTATACCGCATCCAGGCAGTGGAGCAGCTCGTTGCGCACGCCAAAATCCAGCGATGCCGCGCACCAGACCCCATCGGCGCGCTTCGTCGCATTGGCGATGACGAGATGGGTATGCAGCTGGGGATCGACGATACCGTCGACGGGGCGGCTATCCTCATGACGATAGGCGGCGGCCAGCAGGCAGCCGGTGCGCTCCGTCTTCACGCCACCTTTCCCGCGGCGCGCCACCACCATCCAACGCTCAGCCATCTCCGCGGCCACTTGCACCGCCGCGTCATGCGCGTCGAGTAGCCGCCCATCTCTGCCGGCCATCGCGAGGATGCTGACGAATTTCGGCGCGCTGATGGTCAGGTCGTGGCCGAACCGCCTAGTTTTCTGGCGGTTGCCACGGTCACTGATGTCGCTGCCGTCGGGCAGCCGGCCCGCCAGGATCGATGCCAGGCTCTCCCCATCGACGGGCCCGGCCAGGCCCAACCCCGCGGCGCCGG
>JAJZVE010000382.1 GCA_021845835.1 Pseudomonadota bacterium
GCTGCGCTCGGTGCCGCCATGCACGAGCAGCGTGGCGGGGGGGTGGGGGGGGGGGGCTGGGTCGGGCATGGGCGGCGCGTCCTTGCATGGTCTGGACCGACCGTGGACGCCCCGGGGCTGCGGCCCACGCCGCCGCCCCTGGCCTCTTTAGCGCGCTTGTTTCACCTCGCCGCAATCCGGCCGGACAAATCACGAGGGACGGCCGCAGCCGTCGCGCGGCACGCTAGGGGCCGCGGCTTGCGCCGTCAACGGGGGCTGCCTATACCGGCAACCGCCGCGCCTGTGCGGGTGTAGTTCAATGGTAGAACGGCAGCTTCCCAAGCTGCATACGAGGGTTCGATTCCCTTCACCCGCTCCAGCCGCGTCGCCGCTCAGGCGGGCACGGGCGTGCGGCTCTCCACCGTCTGCAACACCGCGAACAGCGCGCCGAACCGCGCCAGCATCGCCGTCTCGCCGTCGATCGGCGGGGCGAATCCCGTTTCGGGCAGCGCGCGCAGGCCGGTGAAGGCGCCGAGATCGGCCGCCGTCGGCGTCTCCGCCAGATTGAACAGCGCCAGCACGCGCTCCCCGCCGCATTCGCGCACGAAGCCGAGCAGCGGCGCCGGCAGATCGAGCGGCAGCAGCCGGCCGCGCCGCAGTGCCTTGCAGCCGCGCCGGAAGCGCAGGAAACGCTGCCAGTCGTGGCACAACTGCGACCGATCGGCGGCGAGCGGCAGGTGTGCCGCCGGCACCGGCAGCCAGGGCGTACCGGCGGTGAAGCCGGCCTGCGGTGCGTCGCCGGCCCACGGCAGCGGCGTGCGGCTGCCGTCGCGGCCGCGGAATTCCGGGAAATAGGCGATGCCGAACGGGTCGCGCAGGTCCGCGAACGTCAGCTCCGCCTCGGTGAGCCCCAGCTCCTCGCCCTGATAGACCGAGACGCTGCCACGCAGGCTGAGCAGAAGCGCCATCAGCAGCCGCGCGAAATCGGGGTCGTGTCCCGCCGCGCGCCCGCGCGGATGCCAGCGGCTCGCCGCGCGCTCGACGTCGTGGTTGGAGAAGCTCCAGCACGGCCAGCCGCTCTCGTTCGCCGCCATTTCCGCCAGCAGGGCGCGCAGGGTCGCATGGTCAAAGCCGCCGCGCAGCGGGCGCAGCGTGTAGGCCATGTGCAGATGGCGGTCGCCTGCGGTGAGCCGGCGCACGCGCTCGAACGCGCCGTCCTGGCTGGAAATCTCGCCGAGCGTGGTGCGGCCGGGAAAGCGGTCGATCAGACGCCGCACCTGCGCCAGCACGCCGGGCGTGTCCGGCTGCATCATGTCGTGCAGATGCCGCTGCAGGCCGAACGGTTTCGCCGGCACGCCGCCCGCCGGCAGCGGCGCCGGCGGGTTCGGGCGCAGGTGCCGGTCATGCGTCATGAAGTCGATGGCATCGAGCCTGAACCCATCGACGCCGCGGCGCAGCCAGAACTCGCCGCTCTCCAGGATCGCGTCCATCACGTCGGGGTTGTGCAGGTTGAGCGCCGGCTGCTGGCGCAGGAAATGGTGCAGGTAGTATTGCCGCCGCCGCGGCTCCCACGCCCAGGCGGCGCCGCCGAACACGGACAGCCAGTTGTTGGGCGGCGTGCCGTCCGGCTGCGGGTCGGCCCAGACATACCAGTCGGCATGCCGGCCTTCCCGCCCCGCGCGGCTGGCGAGGAACCAGGCGTGACGGTCGGAGGTGTGGCTCCAGACCTGGTCGATCAGCACTTTCAGCCCGAGCGCGTGCGCGCGCGCCACCAGCGCGTCGAAATCCGCGAGCGTGCCGAACACGGGATCGACCGCCAGATGGTCCGATACGTCATAGCCGAAATCGGCCTGCGGCGAGCAGAAGAACGGACACAGCCAGATCGCGTCCACACCGAGCCGCGCCACGTAATCCAGCCTGGCGGTCACGCCCCGCAGGTCGCCGATGCCGTCGCCGTTGCTGTCGAAGAAGCTGCGCGGATAGATCTGATAGATCACCGCGCCGCGCCACCAGTCGTCCGCGTGCGTCATCCGGTTTCTCCTCACGGCCGCGTGTACGAGATCACGCGGCCGTGTTCAACCGGAACTTGTGCTTGACTTCGCGCTGCTGTCCTGGTCCGCGCTTCATTCCGCCGCGCTGCGCAGCGCCGCCCCGGCGGCGAGCGGACACAGCGGCAAGGCGGCGGCCAGCAGGGCGGCGAGGAACAGCAAATGCGGGCGCGGCGACTGGCCGAAGGCGGCGGCATCCGCCCCGGCGACGCCGAAGATCAGGATCGGGGTGGCGAGCGGCAGCACCAGCAGCGGCAGCAGCACGCCGCCGCGCCGCGCCCCCAGCACCACGGCGGCGCCCACGGTGCCGAGCAGCGACAGCAGCAGCGTGGACGGCAGCAGGCCGAGCAGCAGCACCGGCAGCGCCTCTGGCCCGATGCGCAGCATGACCGCGATCGGTGCGGCGGCGAGCAGCAGCGGCAGCCCGGTGACCAGCCAGTGCGCCGCCGCCTTGACCAGCGCCAGCGCCGGCGCCGGCAGGCCGAACAGCAGCATCTGGTCCAGCGAGCCGTCGTCGAGGTCGGCGCCGAACAGCCGGTCGAGCGGCAGGATGGCGGCGAGCAGCGCGCAGACATAGACGATGCCGGGCGCCAGCCGCCCCAGCGTCTCCGGTGCCGGACCGATGGCGAGCGGGAACAGCGAGGCGGCCAGCACGAAGAACAGCAGCGCCGCCAGCGTGTCGGCGCCGTGCCGCAGCGCCAGCAGCAGCTCGCGGCGGAGCAGGGCGAGGAAGTGGGTCACTGCACTACGCCCCGAGCACCAGTTCATCCGCGCCCGGCAGCGGCAGCGGCAGGTGCGTCGCCGCCACCACCATTCCGCCGCCGTCGCGGTGCCGCGCCAGCATCGCGCCGAACCGCGCCACCGACGCCGCGTCCAGTCCCAGCGTCGGCTCGTCGAGCAGCCAGAGCGGGGTCGCGCGCATCATCAGGCGCGCCAGCGCCAGCCGCCGCCGCTGCCCGGCCGAGAGCAGCCGCGCCGGCAGGTCGGCGAGCGGCGTCAGCCCGACCGCGGCCAGCGCCGCCGCGACCGCCGCGCGTCCGCCCCAGCCGCGCAGGTTCTCGGCCGCGGTCAGACCGAGCTTCACCGCGTCCAGATGGCCCATGTAGGCGACGCGCGCGGCATGCGCCGGCAGGTCGTCCAGCGCGTTGGCGCCCTGCCACAGCAGCCGGCCCGCCTCCAGCCGCCCCAGCCCTGCCAGCAGGCGCAGCAGCGTACTCTTGCCCGCGCCGTTGGGCCCGGTGAGCAGCAGCGCACCGCCCGCCGCGACGCGGAAGGAAAGCCCCGCGAACACCAGCCGCTCGCCGCGGATCGTGGCCAGTCCCTCTGCCTGCAACACCCTTACCCCGCCCTTGCTGCCCAGCCTTGCTGCCCAGCCTTGCTGCCCAGCCTTGCTGCCCAGCCTTGCTGCATCGCAACAGCCGTCCTGTGGACGGCCCTGCGCCGGTGTGGTTTAAGCCCGATTCGCTGCAACACACACGCCCACTCGCCGCCTCCCTCCAGCGCGCGGCGCGCGCGGCGCAGACCTATAGGGCATCGCGCATGAAAACGATCGGGCAGGACAGCCTGAACACGCGCCGCACGCTCCGCGTGGAAGGCCGCGAGTATTCCTATTTCTCCCTGCCGGAAGCGGCGCGCACCGTCGGCGACATCAGCCGCCTGCCGGTCAGCCTGAAGGTGCTGCTGGAGAACGTGCTGCGCTTCGAGGACGGGCAGACCTATCGCGTCACCGACGCGCAGGCGATTGCCAACTGGGTGAAGGCCGCGTCGTCCGGCAGCGAGGTGCCGTTCCGCCCGGCGCGCATCCTGATGCAGGACTTCACCGGCGTCCCCGCCGTGGTCGATCTGGCCGCCATGCGCGACGGCATCCTGCGGCTCGGCGGCGATCCGGCGAAGGTCAACCCGCTGGTGCCGGTCGATCTGGTGATCGACCATTCCGTCATGGTCGATACGTTCGGCACGCCCGATGCGCTGCGCAGGAACGTGGACATCGAGTTCGAGCGCAACGGCGAGCGCTACACCTTCCTGCGCTGGGGCCAGACCGGCTTCGACAATTTCCGCGTCGTGCCGCCGGGCACCGGCATCTGCCATCAGGTGAACCTGGAATACCTGGCGCAGGCGGTGTGGACCGCCGACGTCGACGGCACCACCTTCGCCTATCCCGACACGCTGTTCGGCACCGACAGCCACACCACGATGGTGAACGGCCTGGGCGTGCTGGGCTGGGGCGTCGGCGGCATCGAGGCGGAAGCGGCGATGCTCGGCCAGCCGATCGCCATGCTGATCCCCGACGTGATCGGTTTCCGTCTGGTCGGCAGACTTCCCGAAGGCGCGACCGCGACCGATCTCGTCCTGACCGTGACGCAGATACTGCGCAAGAAGGGCGTCGTGGGAAAATTCGTGGAGTTCTTCGGCCCCGGCCTTGAGGGTCTGCCGCTCGCCGACCGCGCCACGATCGCCAACATGGCGCCGGAATACGGCGCCACCTGCGGCTTCTTTCCGGTCGATCGCATCACCCTCGACTACATGCACCTGACCGGGCGCGACACCCACCGCATCGCGCTGGTCGAGGCGTATTGCCGCGCGCAAGGCATGTGGCGCGATGCGTCCACGCCCGACCCGGTGTTCACCGACACTCTGGAACTCGATCTGTCCACGGTGCAGCCGAGCGTCGCCGGGCCGAAGCGTCCGCAGGACCGCGTGCTGCTGAAGGATGCGTCGTCGGCGTTCAGGGGCGAGCTGACCAAGGGCCTCGGCGTGCCTGCCAACGACGCCGGCACGCGCGTCAGGGTCGCCGGCAAGAACTACGAGATCGGCCACGGCGATGTCGTCATCGCGGCGATCACCAGTTGCACCAACACGTCCAATCCGTCGGTGCTGGTCGCCGCCGGCCTGGTCGCGCGCAAGGCGCGCGCGCTGGGACTCGCGCCGAAGCCGTGGGTGAAGACCTCGCTCGCGCCGGGGTCACAGGTCGTCACGGAGTATCTGACGAAATCCGGCCTGCAGGCCGATCTCGACGCGATCGGCTTCAACACCGTCGGCTACGGCTGCACCACCTGCATCGGCAATTCCGGCCCGCTGGACGACGCGATCGCCGAAGCCATCGAGGACAACAAGCTGGTCGCGGTCTCGGTGCTGTCCGGCAACCGCAACTTCGAGGGCCGCGTGCATCCGAACGTGCGCGCCAACTATCTGGCCTCGCCGCCGCTGGTGGTCGCCTATGCGCTGCTCGGCACCATGAACGTGGACATCGCGACCGCGCCGCTCGGCACCGCCAAGGACGGCA
>JAJZVE010000383.1 GCA_021845835.1 Pseudomonadota bacterium
CCTGCGGCGGCGGCGCCGCGGCTGGCGTCGTTCCGCGACGTGGTGGCGCTGGCGGGGGCAGAGCGGCAGGCGATGCTGCACGCGCATCTGCTGCATTCGGTGCATCTGGTGCGCTTCGCCCCGCCGGTGATCGAATTGCATCCGGAGGCGGACGCGCCGCGCGATCTGGCCGCCAAACTCGCCGCGTGGCTCAGCGATGCCACCGGCACGCGCTGGACCATCGCGCTTTCCACCGCGCCGGGCGAGCCGACGCTGGCCGAGCAGGGGGCGGCGGCGGCCTCGGCGCGCCGCTCGGCGGCGGCCGGGCATCCGCTGGTGCGCGCGATCCTCGAAGCATTTCCGGGCGCGCGCATCGAGGCGGTGCATGACGCGGCGGCCGATGCCTACGGCCTGCCGGCCGCGGTGCCGGAGGAGGCGCCGCCGGCCGACGAGCTGCCCGAGGAATGGGAGAACTGAGATGAAGAACCTCGCCGGCCTGATGAAGCAGGCCACGCAGATGCAGAAGAAGATGGAGGAGATGCAGTCCCGGCTGGAAAGCCTGGACATCGAGGGCAACGCCGGCGCCGGCATGGTCAGCGTGACGCTGAGCGGCAAGGGCGAGCTGAAATCGGTGCGCATCGACCCCAGGCTCGCCGATCCCGCCGAGATGGAGATGCTGCAGGACCTGCTGGTCGCCGCCCACGCCGAGGCGCGCCGCAAGATGGAGGCGACCGCGGCCGAGGAGATGCAGAAGGTGACGGGCGGGCTGAACCTGCCGCCGGGGATGAAGCTGCCGTTCTGATGGGCGGCGAGGAGGTCGAGCGGCTGATCGGCCTGCTCGCGAAACTGCCCGGCCTCGGCCCGCGCAGCGCCCGCCGCGTCGCGCTCAGGCTGCTGCAGCAGCCGCAGACCCGCATGCTGCCGCTCGCCGCCGCGCTGGCCGATGCCGCGCGCGCGGTGCGGTGCTGCGGCCAGTGCGGCAACCTCGACAGCACCGACCCGTGCGCCATCTGCGCCGACCCGCACCGCGACCGCGCCGCGGTGTGCGTGGTGGAGGGGGTGGGCGATCTGTGGGCGCTGGAGCGGGCGGGGGTGTATCGCGGCCTGTATCACGTACTCGGCGGCACGCTGTCCGCACTCGCCGGCACCGGGCCGGACGACCTGAACCTCGCCCCGCTGCTGGCGCGGCTGCAGGCCGGCGGGGTGGCGGAGGTGATCCTGGCGTTGGGCGCGACCGTCGATGGCGCGGCGACGGCGCACTGGCTGACCGAGCGCATCGCGCCGTTCGGTGCTAAGGTGACGCGAGTCGGGCAAGGCGTGCCGATCGGCGGCGCGCTGGAGGTGCTCGACGACGGCACGCTGGCGGCGGCGCTGCGGGGGAGGCGACCATTCTGATGCAGGAACGCGCCCACACCGCTGCAGCAATCACGGCGCGGCTCGATCGCCTGCCGCCGACGCGGCACATATGGACGCTGGTGGTGCTGCTCTCGGTCGGCGGCTGCTTCGAGCTGTACGACCTGCTGATGACCGCCTATGTCAGCCCCGGCCTGATCCGTTCCGGGGTGTTCCACGCCGGCAGCAAGGGGCTGTTCGGCCTGACCGACCAGGCCGCGTTCGCCTCCATCACCTTCGCCGGGCTGTTCGTGGCGACCATCGGCCTCGGCCATGTCGCCGACCGCTACGGGCGCCGCGTCATCTTCACCTGGTCGCTGCTGTGGTATTCGGCGGCAACCCTGGTCATGGCGACGCGGCAGACCGCGCTCGGCGTCGATCTGTGGCGCTTCATCGCGGCGCTGGGCGTCGGCGTGGAACTGGTCACGATCGACACCTACCTCGCCGAACTGGTGCCCAAGCGTCTGCGCGGGCGCGCGTTCATCGTCAACCAGTCGATCCAGTTCTGCTCCATGCCGCTGGCGGCGCTGATGGGCTGGATTTTCGCGCCGATCGATCCGTTCGGCATCGCCGGCTGGCGCTTCGTCGCCGCCTTCCCGGCGCTGGCCGCGATCGCGGTGTGGTTCATCCGCCGCGCCGTGCCGGAAAGCCCGCGCTGGCTCGCCCAGCAGGGACGCGGCGCCGAGGCCGACCGCATCGCCGCGGCGATCGAGGCGAAGGTCGCCGCCGAAGCGCGCACGGTGCTGCCGCCGCCCGAACCGGCGCCGGCGGAGGAGGAGCGGAGCGGCGGCACGCTGGCCGAGATCTGGGTGCCGCCGTACCGGCGGCGGACGATCATGCTGATCGTGTTCAATCTTTGTCAGTCGATCGGATACTATGGGTTCAACAACTGGGTGCCCGCGCTGCTCGCAGCGCAGGGCGCGACCTTCAACCGGAGTCTTGAATACTCCTTCATGATCGCCCTCGCCAGCCCGACGCTGCCGTTGCTGTTCTACCGCTGGACCGATCGCACCGAGCGGAAGTGGCAGCTGGTGGCGGCGGCCTGCGGCATCGGCAGCTTCGGCGCGCTGTTCACGCTGTCCGCCGCGCCGGCCTGGCTGGTGTTCTGCGGCATCGGCATCACCACGGCCAGCAACCTGATGTCCTATGCGTTCCACGCCTATCAGCCGGAATTGTTCCCCACCCGCGTGCGCGCCCGCGCGGTTGGCTTCGTCTATTCGTTCAGCCGGCTGTCCACCGTGTTCAGCAGCTTCATGATCGCGTTCTTCCTGGCGCATTTCGGCACGCCGGGCGTGTTCGCCTTCATCGGCGCGGCGATGCTGGTCGTGGTGGTGGCGATCGGCGCGTTCGGGCCGCGCACGCGCGGGCTCGCGCTGGAGGAGATTTCGCAGTGAGCCGCCAGCATCTGGCGGCGTCCGACAATCCGTGCAAGATGGCAGCAAAGTGGCAAGGAGGAGGAAACGGATGCGCAGGCAAGGTTGGGTGCGCCCGATGCTGTTCGCCGGCGTGGCGGGCATCGCGCTGGCGACGGCGGCGCGGGCGGAGGAGCCGATCCGCATCGGCGTGATCGGTGAGGAATCGGCGGTTGCCGGCGCCTCGCTCACCAAGGCGGCGCAGATGGCCGCCGACGACATCAACGCGCAGGGCGGCGTCAACGGGCGCAAGGTCGAGGTCATTACCTACGACGACCATTCCTCCGCCGCCGACGGCGTGCGCGCGTTCCAGCGCGCGGTCAACCAGGACCACGTGATCGCCGTCATCGCGAGCTACATCAGCGAAGTGGTGCTGGCGATCGAGCCGTGGTCGGCGCGGCTGCACATGCCCTTCATCACGCCCGGCGCCGCCAGCAACGAAATCTCCAGGCAGGTCGCCAAGGACTACGACCACTTCAAGTACACGTTCCACGGCTGGCTCACTTCCGCCTTCATCGCGCAGTCGATCTGCGACGCCGAGCACGACATCCTGGTCGAGCCGCTGCACATGAAAACGGCCGTGGTGATGAGCGAGGATGCGGCCTGGACCACGCCGCTTGACGCCCGCTACCTGGAATGCCTGCCCAGGGCGGGGCTGCAGGTGCTCGACCACATCCGCTTCAATCCGGACACCACCGACTTCACCCCGATCTTCCGCCAGATCGAGGAGAAGCATCCGGACGTCATCATCACCGGCATCAGCCATGTCGGCGTGCAGCCGACGGTGCAGTGGCACGACCAGCAGGTGCCGATCCCGATGGCCGGGCAGAGTTCGCAGGCGACGACCAGCACGTTCTGGAAGGACACCAACGGCGCCGCGAACGGCGTCATCACCGCCAGCGCCGCCACGCCCGGCGTCGCGCTGACGGCGCTGACCATCCCGTTCAGCGAAGCCTACCGCAAGCGCTTCGGCGACTCGCCGTCCTACACGGGTTATACCTCGTACGACATGGTCCACATCATCGCCGAGGCGGTGCAGCGCGCCGGATCGACCGATGCGGACAAGCTGGTCGAGGCGCTGGAAAAGACCGACCATCTCGGCACCGTCGGCCGCGAGCAGTTCTACGGCCGCGACAACCCGTTCACGCACGCGCTGAAATACGGCCAGGGGCTGGTCACCGGCGTGACGTTCCAGTGGCAGGACGGCAAGCAGGTGACGCTGTGGCCCGCCGACAAGGCCAACGGCAAGGTGAAATTCCCATCCTTCATCAAGCTGCCGCAGGCGACGAACTGAGCTTGCGGCGGCGCCCCCCTCTGGCATGATGACGGCGGCCCGGGCCCGACCGGCCCGGGCCGACTTGCGAGCGAGAGGTTCATGCTGGCACTGCAGATCCTGATCGACGGCTTCGCCATCAGCGCGCTCTACGGCCTGGCCGCGGTCGGCTTCACGCTGATGTTCGGCGTCTGCGGCGTGCTCAACCTCGCGCATGGCGGCATCATGGTGATCGCGGCGCTGATCGGCTGGCTGGCCGCGGGCACGCTCGGCCTCGGTTCCTGGCTCGGCAGCCTGGTCGGCGTGCTGGCGGCGCTGGTCGCCGCCTACGCCACCTATTTCGTCGTGGTGCGGCCGATCCAGCACTCGCGCGCGATCCCGCGCGAGGAGACGGAGATCTTCGTGCTCACCGGCACGCTGCTCTGGGGCATCATGATCCAGGTCGGCATGGCGTGGCTGTTCACCGACAATCCGGTGACGATCCGGCCGCTGATCGGCGGCGTGGTCAATCTGGTCGGGGTGCGCACGCCGACCAACGAATTGCTGATCGCGGCGCTGAGCTGGGCGGCGATCGGCCTGCTGTGGCTGCTGGTGAACCGCACGCGCGCGGGCAAGGCGCTGCTGGCGGCGTCGATCAATCCGCGCGGCCTCGTCTTGCTCGGCTTCGAGCTCGACCGCATCTACCTGCTGGTGTGGACCATCTACGGCGTGCTGGCGGGCATCGCCGGCGTGCTGCTGGCATCCTTCCTCGGTGTCGGCACCAGCAATGTCGGGCCGCTGACCGCGAGCGCGTTTTCCATCGTCATCATGGGCGGCCTCGGCAGCGTGTCCGGTTCGCTGGTCGCGGCCTATGTCGTCGGCTATCTGGAGACCTTCACCGCCTACATGATCGCGCCGACGCTGCGGCCGATCCCGGCGCTGATCCTGCTGGTGCTGGTCGTCTATGTGCGCCCGCAAGGGCTGCTCGGGCGGAGGTAGGCCGATGACCCGCATCCTGCGCGCCCCCGCCGCCTGGATCGTGCTGCTGCTGCTGGCGCTCGCGGTCACGCTGCCGTGGTGGGTGTCCGCCTACATCCTCGGCGTGCTCACCGTCGCCTACTATTTCGGCGTGTTCGCGATGGCGTGGGACCTGCTGTTCGGCTTCGCGGGCGAGGTGAACTTCGGCCCCACCTTCCTGATCGGCCTCGGCGCCTACACCGCCGGCATCCTGGACAATGCGCTGCATCCGCCGATCGTGGTGTGCGTTGCCGCCG
>JAJZVE010000384.1 GCA_021845835.1 Pseudomonadota bacterium
CTGCAGGCTCATGCTCTGGCCCTTTGTCAGCTCGAAGCCGTGCTAGGAATAGTCGCATACCCGGAACATCAGCATGCGCCCGAATTCGGGCGCGAACTCGAAGGCGTAGTCGTCGCGGTCGCCGCTGCGCAGCACCCGCAGCCGGCCGCGTTCGTACGGCCACGCGCGCGAAAAGCCGACCAGCACCGTGATGATCTTGTGCTTGCTGTCGGTATGGGCATAGCCCTCGTTGTAGTGGCCGCTGGTGTTGCCCATCATCACGATGCAGGGCGGCCGCTTGCTGAGGTCGATGTCGAACTTCTCCTCGACCAGATGGCGGAAGCGCGCGCTCAGCAGGTCCTGGACGACTGCCGAGAACCGCGGACCCATGTTGAGGTCCGGCAGCGCGTAGCTGCCGCGGTCGGGAATGGTCGGCGCGTCGGCCAGCACTTCCTCCTTCAGGCGCGGCGGCATTGCCTGCTCGACGAAGGCGAAGTCGTACGGATCGCGCCGCAGCTCCGCCGCGGCGATGGCAGCCTCGTCGAGCATCGTGAACGGCGGCTCGTTGTCCTGCATCTTGGGATCCTTTCCTGCAACCGATCAGAACGCCGGCAGCGTGGGCGCGTTGCTGGCAACCGCGGCGACGCCTTCGACCTCGACCAGCCATTCCGGACGGCAGACCGGGCCATGCACGATCAGGCGCGGCACTTCCGGAAAACGCTCGGCGAAATAGGCCTCGATGCGCGGATGGTCGCTGGGGTCGCGCAGATAGACGATGAAGTGGGTCATGTCCTGCAGCCGCGCGCCGCCCGACCGCAGCAATGCGTCCACGTTGCCGAGCGCCCGCTCAAGCTGCCGGCCCACGTCGCCGACATGCGCCACTTTTCCGCCCGCGTCGATGCTGGCGGTGCCGGAGATGAAATGGTGCGCCCGGTCGGCGTAGCCGATGCGCGTGCCGCGTTCGAAGGTGACGTTGTAGTCCTTGGTCGCGCACAGCCGGTCATAGGCGTTCAGATAGGACATCTGTTCCGGCGCCAGATCGAGGATCGAATAGGCATCCATGTAAACGAGGTCGTAGCGGTGCTCGCAGGCGCCCTCGATGCCGGTGCTGGCGAGGTAATGGGTGTCGCGCGTCATTCCGTGGCGTTCGAACAGCGCGCTGCGCGCGGCCACCATGTCCTCGTAGAAAACGTCGACGTCCTTGACGTAGATCCAGGTGCGCACGCAATGCCTGGCCAGCGTCGCGCCGTTGGCATGCAGCGCTGCCACCAGTTGGTCGAACACGTCGTGCGTCTGCGTCACGGCCGAGCCGGGACCGGTGTCGTCGCCGGCGCAGAGCTGCGTGCTCCACAGATGACGCTGCGCACCTTTCTCGACGATCAGGTGCTGCGGCCCGAACGCGCGCTTGGCGACGGCGGACGGGCCGGACAGGTGGTAGGCCAGCAGCGCGACCTTCGCGCCGCGCAACGGCGCCTGCTGCACCATCGAGACCGCGACCGGGCCTGCGTCCGCGTCCGAATGCAGGCGGCTGCTGCGGATCAGCGGCGCCTGGTTGGGGGCGTCGCTGACATAGAGCCGACGAAAGATCGCGCTCGTGGGCGGCAGGTTCAGCGCCTGCAGCGCCTCGGCGTAGCGGCCGGCGAGGCTGTCCAGTTGCCGCGGCAGATCGGCATCGGCCGGCGCTTCGACGGTGATGTAGTGCTCGGCGTCGCCGGACACCCCGCGAAAGCTGGAGAACGAAACGCCATCGGCGGGACGCACCACAATGGTTCCTTTCGTGAAGGGCACGCCGGGAAAGGGCGATGCTGCAGCCAGCACGCGCTGGTTCCCGATCGTACTGGTCTGCTAGGTGCGCAGGCGGTGCGAGGTCATTGATCTGGATCAACGGTTCAAAAGCGGCAGCCGCGCCACGCTGTGGCGGGCGGCGGCGGCCGGTTTGATACAGGTCAACGTCGCAAGGCTGCAAGCGGCGCAAGCGTTCAGGCTTACTTATGTCTGTAAACGAGGGCCGGTCATGCCGCCGCTATCCCGCTTATCATTATCCCGCCTGTCATTCGTTGCTGCCGCCTTGCTTGCCTGCGCCCTCGCTGGTACGGGTCCCTCCGCCGCCGCCGCCGCCGCCGACGACGGCAAGCCGGTGAAGGTGACGGCCGAGATGCGCGGCGCCGGCGTCGTTTCGTCCGGCGTGAAGACGCCGACGCCGCCACCCGCCACCGGCACGGAGGAAAAGCCGGTGCCGGCCTGGAGCGGCCCGCTGCCCTATCCGATCGTGATCGCCGACCGGCGCAACAACCGGCTGATCGAGATCGCGCCCGACAAGCGCGTAATATGGGAGCTGCCATCCCCCGACCTGCGCATCTATCGCGGCAACGACGACGTATTCTTCGCGCCGGACGGCAACAGCCTGATGGTCAACGAGGAAGACAACTACGACATCCACATCATCGACTATGCGGCGCGCGAGATCGTCTGGAGCTACGGCGAGCCGGACACGCGCGGCACCGGCCCGACGCAGTTCAACTTCCCCGACGACGCGCACCTGCTGCCCGACGGCTCGGTCATGGTCGCCGACATCCGCAACTGCCGCATCGTGTTCATCGACCGGCAGGACATGACGGTGAAGCAGCAATGGGGCCAGCCCGGCACCTGCCGCCACGATCCCCCGAACTTCGTCAACCTGCCCAACGGCGTCACGCCGCTGCCGAACGGCGACGTGCTGATCACCGAAATCCCCGACGCCTGGATCACCCGCATCACCCGCGCCGGCAAGGTGGTGTGGAGCATGCGCGCGCCGCACGTCCGCTACCCCTCCGATGCCTATCCGACGCATGACGGCCAGGTCATCGTCGCCGACTATTCGAAGCCCGGCCGCGTGGTGATCTTCGATCCGGCAACCGGCAAGATCACCTGGGAATACATGGAGAAATCCGGCGAGAAGATGCTGAACCACACGTCGCTGGCGATGGAGCTGCCGAACGGCAACATCGTCCTCAACGACGACTGGCGCAACCGCGTGCTGGTGATCGACCGGCACACCAAGCAGATCGTCTGGCAGTACGGCGTCAACGACACGGCTGGCCACGCGCCGGGCTATCTGTTCTATCCGGACGGGCTGGACATCGACGTCTATCACGACTGGAAAGCGACCCTCGGCGTCAAGTAGAGGATGCCGGCGGTTCCAGCCCTGCGCGCCGGCGGGCAGCCGCCGGCGGTTGCGCTGCGGCTGTCCGCCGCCATGTCGGGCGGATGATGCCGCTGCGGCTGCTGGCCGACGATCTGACGGGTGCGCTCGACAGTGCGGTCGCGTTCTGCGGCGCGCGCGGGCCGGTGCCGGTGTTCCTGCAGCGCCCCGCCAGCGCCGCAGACGCGGCACTCGATCTCGGCTGCCGCGACGGCAGCGAGGCGCAGGCGATCGCCGCCACCGCGGCGGCGGCGCCGTTCCTGACCGGGGCGGGCCTTGCCTTCCTGAAGATCGACAGCCTGTTGCGCGGCCACTGGGCGGCCATGCTGGCGGCGGTGTGGCGCACCGGCGCGTTCCGCGCCTGCCTGCTGGCGCCCGCCTTCCCCGCGCAGGGCCGCCTTACCGTGCAGGGCCGCCAGTATCTGCGCGACCCGGACGGTGCCCTGCAGCCGTTGCCGGTCGATCCCGCCGCCGCTCTGGCCGCGCACGGCATCCGCCTGTCCCGGCAGGCGGACGGGGTGCGGCTGTGCGACGCCGCCAGCGATGCCGACCTCGCTACCCTGGTGGCGCGCGCGCATGCGACGCCCGGCCCGCTGCTGTGGTGCGGCGCCGGCGGGCTGGCGGCGGCGCTGGCGGGCGTGCCGGTGCCGCGGGCCGCGCCGCTGCAGGCGCCGCTGCTGGCGATCGTCGGCACCTGCCATCCCGTTACCGAGCGGCAGTTACAGCACGTCCGGCAGGCCACGGGGGAAGCGCCCCTGCTGCTGCGCGGCGCGCCGGCGGAGGCGACCGCCATCGCGGCGCGCCTGGACCGCACCGGCTTCTGCCTGGTGCGGGCCGACATCCCGCCCGGCACCGCGCCGCCGCAGGCCGCAGCGCGCATCCGCGCCTGCCTCGGCCACATTCTGCCCGCGCTGCCGCCGCCGGCAACGCTGCTCGTCACCGGCGGCGAGACGCTGCGCGGCGTGTGCGAACTTCTCGGCGCCTCGCGCGTCGAGGTGGCGGCGGAGGTGGCGCGCGGCATCCCCGTCTCGCGTCTGTGCGGCGGCGCGTGGGACGGCGTTCGCCTGGTTTCCAAGTCCGGCGCGTTCGGCGCCGCCGACCTGCTCACCGCCCTGCTGACGCAGCCGCGCCGGCATGGCAGGGTCTGAGCGTCGCCGCGCTGGCGGGGGGAAGGCGGACGTGACGCGCATTGCCGTGACGATGGGCGACCCGGCGGGCATCGGGCCGGAGATCATCCTCAAGGCCGCCGATCGGCTGCGGGACCGGCTCGCCGCGGGCGAACTGGGCCTGACGGTGATCGGCTGCCGCCGCACCTACACGGCCACGGCGGCATCGCTCGGCCTGCCCGACCGATCGCAGCCGATGCCGGCGGACGCGGCCGGCGACTGGCCCGCGCTCGGCTTCATCGACGCCGGCACGGACCAGCCGGTGCTGCCCGGCCAGGTGTCGGCGCGGGCGGGACAGGTCGCCTACGCCGCGGTCGCGATCGCGGTGACGCTGGCGCTGCGCGGCGCCGTGGGCGCCATCTGCACCGGACCGCTGCACAAGGAGGCGCTCAATCTCGCCGGCCACCACTTCGCCGGCCACACCGAGCTGCTGGCCGCGCTGACCGGGGCCAGGGATTCGGTGATGATGCTGGCGCACGGCAACATGCGCGTCAGCCACGTCAGCACGCATGTGGCGCTGGCCGACGTGCCGCGCCGGCTGACGCCCGCGCGCCTGCGCCGCGTTGTCGAACTCACCGCCGGCGCGCTGCGCGCCCTCGGCATCGCCGCCCCCCGCATCGCCGTCGCCGCGCTCAATCCGCATGCCGGGGAGGGGGGATTGTTCGGGCGCGAGGACATCGACATCACCGCGCCGACCGTCGCGGCGCTGCGCGGCGAGGGCTTCGACCTGCACGGCCCGATCCCCGGCGACACCGTGTTCGTCAGGCTGCGCGCGGGACAGTACGATGCTGTCGTCGCGATGTATCACGACCAGGGCCATATCCCGGTGAAGCTGCTCGGCTTCTCGGTCGATCCTGCGTCGGGAAAGTGGGAGGCGCTGAGCGGCGTCAACGTCACGCTCGGCCTGCCGATCGTGCGCACCTCGGTCGATCACGGCACCGCCTTCGACATCGCCGGCAAGGGCATCGCCAGCGAGACCAGC
>JAJZVE010000385.1 GCA_021845835.1 Pseudomonadota bacterium
CGACATAATCCGCGACCACGTGCCCGCCCGCGTCCTCGCGCAGCAGGCGGAACAGGAATTCCTCGTTGCCCAGCACGGCCAGGATGGCGCGGTCGATGAACGGGATCGCCGCCAGCTCCAGTTGGGCATGCAGCGCCACCGCGGGCTGGATCGCCGGCTCGACGACCAGCGAGAATCCCATCTGCGCATAGAGCCGGCCGATATCGAAGCTTGCCGGCGCACCGTCGAAGCTGCCGTCGCGGCGCAGGTCGGGCAGCAGCAGACGCGCGGTGTTCACGTTGCTGCCGGCGATGTGCGAATGGATGTCGATGCCGCCCGCCAGCACGATCGTGCCGCGCGCATCATGCGTCGCGTCCGGCGCGCGATCCGTGGGCGCTGCGACGATGCGGTCGTGCTCGATCCACACATCGCCGATCGCGTCGCGCCGCTGCGTCGGGTCGATCACGCGCCCGCCGGCGATGCGCGTCAGCATGGCAGCGCCGCGGCGATGCGGCCGAGCAGGTCGGCGGCGGTCGGCCGCGCGCTCGGTGCGGTCGGCGTGGCGGCGAGCAGCGTTGCCGCGGCCGGGTGGAACAGCGCTGCCGCATGATCGACGCCCGGCCGCCCAACCGCGATCGCCACGTCGGGGGCAGCCGGGAAGCGCGCGCCGGGCGGCGCCAGCGCCACCAGCTTCACGCGGCGCTGCCAGGGCGGCGGGCCGCCATCGAGCGCGTCAAGCCACAGCACGACATCGGCCTCCCCGCCTTCCACCAGACGGCCGGCGTCATAGCGATGCACGTCGTGATGCGGGATGCCGTCGCGAAACGCCACGCGGAACGGAAACCCGGTCTCCCAGCCGAGCGCCTGCGCGACACCCGCCGCATTCCCTGGCGCGGGCAAAGGCATTCCGGCGAAGCGGGTGGCGGCATTGAGGTCGTCGATCAGACCGCACAGCATCTCGACCGCAAGCGGCGGCATGGCCATCGCCGACCACACCGCGACGCCGTAACGGGCCGAGCGTAGCGCCTCGGCCAGCGCGACAAGATCGGGCGGCGCCGCAATCGGCCGCCCCTTGGCCAGCACGCGCACTGTGCCGAGCCGCTCGGTCAGATCGCCGCCGGCGGCAAGACGCTCCACGCGGCGCGGACGCTGCGCCGCATCCAGCGCCGGCGGCCGGTCGAGCGCCAGCATGGCAATGCTCTCGGGCGCCACGTCGCCGACGATGCAGACCAGATCGGCCTCGGCGCGCACCAGCAGCGGCGTGGCGACGATCCAGCCGACGCTGCGCATCGCATCAAGATCGCGCAAGGCAGCCGTGGAATCCGCATGGTCGAGCACGGCACCAAGCCGGCGTGCCAGCGCCACCGCTGCCACCGCACCGGCCGCATCGGTGCGCAAGCCGGCGATCACCGGCACGGCGGCGCCGGCGAGCAGCGTCGCCGCCGCCGCGACGGCCTGTGGCAACGCGACAGGTCTGCCGCCGACGGCGGCTTCGGCATCCGTCAGTTCAAACACGTATCTGCGAACCGGGTCAGTCGTCGTATTTGATATAGGCGAAACGCGCGTCGTGCTCGGGAGTGCCCTGCAGGGCGCCGCCGGCGCGGCCGGGCCGCCACTGCACGACGTCCTCGATCCTGGCGGCAAGTTCGAAGTCCTTGGCCGTGATGCCCTTGGCGGAATGGGTGCAGAGCCGCACCTCGACCCAGGCATAGGACGCAGTGATGTCGGGATGGTGCCAGGCCGCCTCGGCCAGATGGCCGACCGCGTTGATCACCATCAGCGTGCCTTTCCACGAATGCGTGCGGTACTTGCGACGGATCCAGCCGTGCTCGCAGGCCAAGTGCGGCAGATGCTGCAGCCGTTCGGTGATCTCGGATTCGGAAAAGGCATGTTCGCGTTCGCTGGCCATGTTGCGCCCCTTCTTTCCGACCGAAGCCCGGCGCAACTATGCGCCGGGCAGCAGGCAGCGCACAATGCGTCGCTCTGGCAAGGAGAACCCGGTGCCGCAATGACGCAGGCTGTGACAGTTGGCTGCGGCGCGCGGCTGCATCTGGGGTTTCTCGATCTCAATTTCGGCCTCGGGCGGCGCTTCGGCAGCCTCGGTCTGGCGCTGGAGGCACCGCAGACGCGGCTGGCGCTGCGGCGGGACGGACAGACACGCGTGGCCGGGCCCGAGAGTGCGCGCGCCGGCGGCTATCTCGACATCGTGACCGGCTCCCTTGGCCTTGCCGGCGGCCATGCGCTCACGATCGCATCGGCGATGCCGATGCATGCCGGACTCGGCTCCGGCACGCAGCTTGCGCTTGCCGTTGCGACGGCGGTGCGGCGTCTGCACGGGCTGGCGCCCGATCTGCGGCGGGACGCGATGCGGCTCGGCCGGGGCGCGCGCTCGGGGATCGGCATCGGGCTGTTCGAGGCGGGGGGCCTTGTGCTGGACGGCGGGCGCGGGACGCTGGAGGCGCCGCCGCCGGTGCTGGCACGGCTGCCGGTGCCGGCGGAGTGGCGTGTGCTGCTGCTGCTCGACCCGGCGCGCACCGGGCTGTCCGGCGCCGCCGAGCGCGACGCTTTCGCCGCCCTGCCGCCGATGCCGGCGACGACGGCGGCGGCGTTGTGCCGGCTGGTGCTGATGCAGGCCCTGCCCGCGGCGGCGGAGGCCGACCTGCCGGCGTTCGGCGAGGCGGTGACGCGGCTGCAGCACGCGCTCGGCGATCACTTCGCGCCGGCGCAAGGCGGGCGCTTCACCAGCCCGCGCGTGGCGGCGGCGCTGGCGTGTCTGGCGGCCTGGGGCGCGCACGGATCTGGCCAGAGCTCGTGGGGGCCGAGCGGGTTCGCCTTCGCGCCCGACCCCGACGCCGCGGAATGGCTGCGCGGCCGGCTTGCCGATAGCGCCGGCGCGCCCGAGGTGATGGTGTGCCGGCCACGCAACCGCGGCGCGGAGATCGACGTCTTCGGTCAGGACCGCTGACAGGAGGATGAAGGACACCGCCATGCCGGACAAGCAGATCCTGCACATGCTGAGCCCGCTCAGGCATGTCAGCCCGTTCGACGTGAACGTCGCGCTGGACGCCGGCTACGACGCCGTGATGCCGTACGGCTCGGTCACGCTCGACGAGGTCACGGGTCTGGTGCAGGACGCCATGTTCTCGCGCCCGCCCAGGCTCGGCCGCTGCACCGGCATGTTCTTCGCCGGCAAGGACGCGCTGATGGCACTCGACATGATGGAGCGGGCGAAGGCGGCGATGGTGCCGCCGTTCAGGGTTTCCTTGTTCGCCGACCCGGCCGGCTCCTTCACCACCGCGGCGGCGATGGTCGCGCATGCCGGGCGGCTGCTGCGCCGCGACCGGCAACGTGAGCTGAAGGGGCTGCGCATCGCGGTGTTCGGCGCGACCGGCGTGGTCGGCTTCGCCTCCGGCGTGATCGCGGCGCTGGAGGGCGCAGCGGTCACGCTGGTGGGCTATGACGGCGTGCAGCGCGTGAGCCGCTCGGCCGCAGAGATCGAACGCCGCTTCGGCGCGAAACCGGCGCCGGCGGACGGCAGCGATCCGGCGCGCATCGTCGCCGTCCTGCAGCGCGTCGATGCCGCGTTCTGCGCCGGCCGCGCCGGCGTGCGCATCCTCGATGCCGGAATGCTGCAGGCCGCCCCGAACCTGCTGCTGGTCGCGGACGTGAACGCGGTGCCGCCGCTCGGCGTGGAGGGGCTGGCGGTGACGGCGGACGGGGCCGCGCTGCCCGGCGGCGCGCTGGGCCTGGGCGCGCTCGCCATCGGGCCGACCAAGTCGGCGACCGAGTCCGGCCTGTTCCGCCGCATGATTGCCGCCGAGCAGCCGCTGGCGCTGGATTTCCGCGACGCCTTCGCGCTCGCGCGCGCGCTTGTCCAGGATTGAGATGCCGGCGGTGCTCATCGCCGCGCTGTCCGGCCGGGCGCTGGCCGCGGCGGCGCGGCGGGACGGCTATGCGCCGCTGGTCGCCGACCTGTTCGGCGATGCCGACACCGCCGCGCTCGCCGCGGCAAACGAAGTGGTGCCGGGCAGCCTGCGGCGCGGCCTGGCGGCGCCACCGCTGCGGGCGGCGCTCGACCGGCTGGCGGCGGGACGCGCACCGGTCGGGGTGGTCTATGGCAGCGGATTCGAGGGGCGTCCGGCGCTGTTGCGGGCACTCGCACGCTACCGGCTGCTGGGCACGCCGGCGGCGGTGGTGGCGCGGCTGAAGGACCCCTTCGCCTTCGCCGCCCTGTGCCAAGCGGCCGGGGTGCCGCACCCCGAGGTGGCGCGCGCGCCGGACGGGCGCGGCGAGTGGCTGGAGAAGCGCGCCGGCGCCGCGGGCGGGGGACACATCCGGCCGGCACGCGGCCGCGTTCGGGCGCCGCGCTACCTGCAGCGCCGCGTCGCCGGCCGGGCAGTCGCGGCGCTGCTGCTCGGTGACGGCAGGCGCGCGTTGACGCTGGGATTTTCCGAGCAGTGGACGGCCCCGACCGCGGAGGCCCCGTTCCGCTACGGCGGCGCGGCGCAGCCGGCGGCGCTGACCGGAGCGCAGGCGGCGTCGCTCGCGGCGGCGGCGGAGGGCGTCGCGGCGAGCGCCGGCGTGGTCGGGCTGGCCAGCGCCGACTTCCTGCTGCGCGCGGACGGGTTCGATCTGCTGGAGATCAACCCGAGGCCGGGCGCCAGCCTGGACGTGTTCATCGCGGCGCCGCTGTTCGCCTGGCACGTCGCTTCCTGTGACGGCCGCCTGCCAGGCCGCGCGCCGCTGTTCGCCGCAGCCGCCGCGGCGTCCGTGGTGTATGCGCGCCGCGCCGGCACGGTGCCGGAGGGGTTCGCCTGGCCGGACTGGGCGGCCGACCGGCAGCGACCCGGCCCGGTTGCCGCCGGCGCACCGATCGCGACCGTGCACGCCGGCGGCGCGGACGCGGCAGCGGCGCGCGCGGCGGCCGCACGACGAACAGCGGAGCTTCTTGCACGGATCGGGGATGCACCATGAGCGAGAGCCGAGCGACCCCGGAAGTCAGCGTCAACGCCGGCGCCAGCCGGCTGCTCGCGGCGCTGCTCGCCGACGCGGCGGCGCTGCGCCTGGGCGTCGCGACCGGGCCGGGCGGCGAGACCCTGGTCGATGCCGGCACCGCCGTCGCCGGCGGCATCGAGGCCGGGCGGCGGCTGGCGGAGATCTGCCTGGGCGGCCTCGGCAGCGTCAGCATCGGCAGCGACGCCACGCTGCCGCGCTGGCCGTTCACGGTGACGGTGCGCTCCTCGCAGCCGGTGCTTGCCTGCCTCGCCAGCCAGTATGCCGGCTGGAGCCTCGCCCACGGCGAGAAGCCGAACGCATACTTCGCCCTCG
>JAJZVE010000386.1 GCA_021845835.1 Pseudomonadota bacterium
CGCTCGCCGCCGGCGCTATGGCTTACGGGCGCGGAAGGTGGCGCCGGTTGTGGTCGGCGCGGTCTTGTAGCCGGTGAACGCAACCAGCTCCCCGTCCCGGAAGCCGGCGGCGGCAAGCATTTCGAGGATGCGCTCCGGCGCGACGGTCCCGGCCACGCAATCGGCCCACGACCCGCCGCCTGGCGCGGGCGCCGTGGCGCTCTCGCGCACCATGTCGGCGAACCAGAAGCAGCCCCCCGGCTTCAGGATGCGGAAGACCTCCCGGAAGACGCAGGATTTGGCGGGCGACAGGTTGATGGCGCCGTTCGAGATCACACGGTCGGCATCGCCGTCTTCCAGGGGCACCGCCGTCATGTCCCCGCTATGGACCGCGACATTGCTGAGGCCCATGAGCCGCGCGGACGCTTGTGCCTTCGCCGTCATCGCCGGGGTGAGGTCGATCCCGATGGCGCGGCCGTGCGCGCCAACCAGGAGCGCGGCGATGCACAGGTCGGCCCCGGCCCCGCAGCCGAGATCGACCACCGTCATGCCCGGCTCGATCCGCCCCAGTCCGAAGGGATTTCCGACCGCGGCCGCCGACTCCCAGACGGGTTCGGGGATCGTGTCCAGCCACCGCTTGTCGTACCCCAGGCGCCGGGCGTTCTCTCGGCCCTTGCCCCAGCCGAACTCCTGGCGTGGGTGCAGCGCGAGCTCCGAGTAGAGCGCCCGGATGCTCTCCGCCGCCGTTGCGACCGAACCGTCGGGGACTACCCCGGCCATGCCGCTTTCCTCCAACCGCCGCTGCTTGATCCACGTCAACGACCTTACTTGCAAAGGCGCGTAGCAGCAAAACCGTGGGAGTTGCAGGATGAACACCGGACTGTTCCCGGCCACGGTGATGCCCGACCCCGACTGGTGGCAGGCGCTGTGGCCGCGTCCCGGCGAGGTGCTGGCCAAGCTCGGCATCCAGCCTGGTACGGACGCCGTCGATCTGTGCTGCGGCGACGGGCTGTTCACCGTGCCCCTGGCCGGCATGGTGCGGGGTGTTGTTGCGATCGACCTCGATCCGGAGATGCTGGAATTGGCGCGGACGCGCGCCGCCGCAGCCGGGGTGAGGAACTGCGTCTTCATCGCGGTCAACGCCTACGACCTGGCCCGGTTGATCCCGGCGCCGGTCGATCTCGTGTTGATCGCGAATACCTTCCACGGCGTTCCCGATCAGGCACGCCTCGCGCACGCCGTTGCCACGGTGCTGCGGCCGGGCGGTCGGTTCGTCGTGGTCAACTGGCACCGGCGTCCGCGCGAGGACACCCAACTCCTCGGCCAGCCGCGCGGACCGAAGACCGAGCTGCGGATGACGCCGGAGGACGTCGCGGCGGCGGTCGCTCCTGCCGGGTTGCGACCCGCGCGGGTCGTCGAACTGCCGCCCTACCACTACGCCGCGATCCTTGAGACGCCGACCATGTGACCCGACAACCGATGGAGAAAGTGATGTCTTGCTGCAAACAGGATGACGGACAGAAGCCGGCGGCCGCGGGTGACGCCGGGGAAGCCCGCCCGATGGCGATGGGCATGGCCATGGGCAAGAAGATGATGGGCCAGGGCCGTGGGCCGATGGCGATGCGGCAGCGAATGATGGCGCCAACGGGTTCGAGCGAGGAGGCGCCGCAGATGCCGATGCAGACGATGATGGGCATGTGCTCGGACATGCTGGGCGTGATGGCGCAGACCGCCACCATGGCCGCGTTCGCCACGCCCGAGCTACAGCAGGCCTTCGGTGCGTGGCTGAAGGACCTGGAGGGCAAGGCCGAGGCGGCCGTGGCCGAGGGCGAGAAGGACGAAGCCGAGTTGGCGACGGCCCTCGGGATCGACGCGGACAGTGCGCGCTACGTGCTCGGTCGGCTCGCCGCGAGCGGCAAGGTGACGCTCGTCGCGCGCCCGCGGGGTTGAACGATCGATGCCGGGCGCGGAGTTGCTGTCATGAACCTCGCTTCGGGACGCCACAATGGAAACGGAGATGTCAGGATGAAGGCTCCCTACCGATGGGCCGCCGCCGTGAGTGCCACTGTCGCGTTGACCTCCGCTGCGGCCTGGGCCCAGACCTCGGCAGGACCCTACGGCTATGGCCCGCAAATGATGTGGGGTTGGGGATGGTACGGCATGATCTTTGGACCGTTGTTCATGATCCTCATGCTCGCCGTGGTCATCACGGTCGTCGTGCTCGCAGTCCGATGGCTCGGCGGCCCATGGCAAGCGCCGTTGCACCATTCACCGCCGGCTCGGACGGCGATGGATATCCTCAGTGAGCGCTTCGCCCGTGGCGAGATCGACCAAGCCGAATACGAGGCGAAGCGGCGCCTGATCTCTCAAGGCTGATCCTGCGCCCGTGCCGCAAGCGGATTGCAGCGAGGCCTCCCGGCCGAAGATACGACCCACGCCCGACCGGCGCGACGGCCAGGGCGATGCATTCGGCCTGCGACCGGGGAGCCGAGGGCCGGGTCCCGGGCGCTGACCCGGACTGTGTCGTCGAATTGGAGCGCAGCAGGAAGCGTCCGCTGATCGGTCGCGGTCAGTCCCGCCGCTCTGCGACCCGCAACAAGGTGACAGCAATCCGCGCTGTAGTACTGCGTGCAGCTGCAAAGCGCCCACGCCGCTCGTTGCGCGCATCAAGACATGGCGGGCGTTGACGACGCCGCGACGCGCGCCGGGGCGAGCTTGTGACTAGTCGTGCGGTGACGCCACCCGCCCGCGAGCGAAGGCTGCCCTCTGCCGCATTGGGCTCGCAGGTCGGCAAGACGCCGCGCATCCAGAGGAGACGGCCCAACGGATGATCGCGCGCTTGGTCGGCATCTCCCCTGGCATTCGGCGATGATCCCGACCGCGTGTGCGGCCGAGCCGCGGGCGAAGGCGCAGATCATCGTCAGACTGAGCCACCCTCCGAGTATGCCGGCGAACCTGGCGCTCGCGAAGGAGCGGCGGTGGCACTGCGACAACGCAAGGTCGGTAGCCAGTCCTGGGTGGCTTTGCCGTGCCTCATCGCCACACGGTGGCACGGTGACCGCCGTCGATAACCCAATGTGCAGACACTGAAATCGCGGCTGATCAGGGCAGGCAGTGCCGCAGACCTTTATCTTGCCCTACCACCAATTCGAACTGTTATCACGCTCGTACTATCTTTCTTCAGGCGCATAAAAACAGAAAACGGCGCGAGTAACACGATGCACTGCGAACTTGCGCGACACGTTACGATAGCCTGGTGAATCGACGCCGCCACGTCAATTGGCGGTGCGATCAGATGCGGAGTTGGTGCGGCGAACGTGCGGATCGATGGCCGAACTTCGCGCAACGCCGCGGCATCGACGGAAGCGACCGTCAGATCATGCGCGGTACGCCTGCGTCACTGGAGGGCGACGAACAGCGCGCCATTTCCGCGCACATCGAGGGCAGAACCGGAGACGGATCGCGGCTCGGGTACGACCGCAGCCGAATGGCCCGTGACCCCGGTCGGTGCAGACATCGGCGCCCGGCCCGGTCTCACGATCGGCGGAGCTGTGCGCGCCGGAGATACCCCGGGATGCACGACGACGGTCGCGAAGAGGCCGGCGCTGATACCATCGCTCAGACCGGGAACCGGCGGGGCTGGAGCAGATTTCGTGCTGGCAACCGTGGTCGCAATAGCCGCCTGCACCGCGCCCGACATGCCGTCGATCTGCGGCGCGAGCGCGGCGAGGTAGCGCTGTGTCTCGGCCGGCAGTTCGCGGCCGGTGCGCAGGAACGCATCGAGCCGGGCCGGCCCGGCGTTGTAGGCAGCGAGGAACCAGGGCACGCCATAGCGGTTCAGCATCTCGCGCAGATACGCCGCGCCGGCGAGGATGTTGTCGCGCGGCGCATATGGATCAGCGCCTAGCCCATAGCGGGCGCGCAGCGCGGCGTAGGTCTGCGGCATCACCTGCATCAGGCCGATCGCGCCCGCCGGTGAGCGAATCGGCCGGCCGTCCATGGTCGCCTGGCCGCCGCTCTCCGCGCGCATCACGGCGGCAATCCATGCTTCGGGAATGTCGAAGCGGCGCGCCGCCGCGGCGATGTCGGGCTGCCAAACTGCGACCGCTCCGTGTCCGTCGCCGCGCAATAGGGGCGCCGCACTTGCGCACACCGGCGCGCCGCTGAGCGGTACGAACAGTGCCGCGCGGGCCGCAAGACCGCAGGTCGCGACCAGCGTCAGCACGTCCATCGTGAACCCCTCCATGAGCCAAACCGCTGCCACGCCGCCGACAGGCGAAGCGCTGCCAGCGTGCTCGCTTCCGTCAAGGGTGAAGCGCGCCACGGCGCGCCGGCTGCGCCGCCCTTGACCTTCGCTGCGCGCGCCGGCGATGCGGAAACTGGCCGGGACGGCAGGATGGACGTCCCTGGGCCGAACAACAGGATGGCGGGGAAGATGCGCGGTTCGGTCATCGCGTCCGCCCGCCGGGAAGCCAGAGCGGCGTGACGCGGCCGATGACGGCGCGGATCGGCGTCGGCCCGAAATACCGTCCATCGAGCGAGGTCGGCACGCTCGGGATCAGCACGAAAATCTCGCCGTTCGGGAGCCTGCCGCAGCCGGTCCATGCGGCCAGTCTGCGTCCGCGTCCGTCCACCGGCGGGGCGCGGGCGACGATGCGGCCATTGATCGAAACCTCGCCGTGGCGCTCGCAGACGGTGTCTCCGGCGACGGCGGCGATACGCTTCAGCAGCGGCACGCCGCGCGGCAGATAGCCGCGCCGGGCGAATAGCCTCGCACTACGCCGGTCCGGCCAGAACAGCACGTAATCGCCAACGCGGAGGTGCTTGCGGCTCGTGGCCGGCAGCACGCGCCACAGGCCGACCGGCGTGCTGGCCGTGGCGTTCCAGACCACCAGCGGCCGTGCCTGCACCGCTGAGGCGGCGAGCAAGAGCAAGCCCGCAAGCATGGCGAGGAGCACGGCGTGCCAGTTCCGCCGATCCGCCTTCATGGCGTCATTATCCGGCGCCGCAGCAGGATCTCACTGCCTGCATGCACGCCGCGCACCGTCCCGCAAGGCTCCTTGGCCCCGCAGGCGCGCAGGCTATCAATGCGGGACAGGACGGTCCCGTCGTTGTTGGCGTGCCACGGGACGAACGCGAATACCGCGCCAAGTGGGAAGACGATCGGGTGCCGGCGGCGATCGAGGATGCGCTCGCCGGCATCACGGCCGAAGCGCAGCCAGTGTTCGACCCGATCCCGATAGAACACCAGCCCGACGCTGGTCAGAGGCTCCTGCGCGATCACCGCTCGCCTCCCAGGCCATCCCGGTGTGGTCCT
>JAJZVE010000387.1 GCA_021845835.1 Pseudomonadota bacterium
ACCACTCGCCGCGCGCCGCGGCGGCGGCCGGGATCGGCATGGTGCATCAGCATTTTTCCCTGGTGCCCTCGCTCACGGTCGCCGAGAACGTGGTGCTCGGGCGCGAACCCAGGGTCGGGCTGCTGATCGACCGCGCCGCGGCGCGCGCCGAGGTGCGGCGGCTTGCGGAGCGCTTCCGGCTCGCCGTCGATCCGGATGCGCGCGTCGCCACCCTGTCGGTCGCGGCGCAGCAGAAGGTGGAGATCCTGAAGGCGCTGGCGCGCAACGTGCGGCTGCTGATCCTCGACGAACCCACGGCCGTGCTGACGCCGCAGGAAACCGAGGAACTGTTCGACCGGCTGCGCCACCTGCGCGCCGAGGGGCTGACCATCATCTTCATCAGCCACAAGCTGCGCGAGGTGCGGGCACTCGCCGAGCACGTGACGGTGCTGCGCGAAGGCCGCGTCACCGGCGACGCGCCGACCGCCGCGCTCGACGACGCCACCATCGCGCGGCTGGTGATGGGCCGCGACGTGCGCGCGGTGCGGCGCGAGGTGCGGCCCGTACCGGGGGCGGAGGTACTGCGGGCGGACCGGCTGACGCTGCCGGCCGCCGACCCCGCGGACCGGCTGAACGGCGTCACGTTCAGTCTGCATGCCGGCGAAATCCTGGGACTCGCCGGCGTGGAAGGGAACGGGCAGCGCGGACTGGTGGCCGTGCTGACCGGGCTGCGCCGCGCCGCTTCCGGCCACGCGACCTTCCTCGGCCGTGACCTGGCGCAGATGGACACGGGCGCGCTGCGCCGTGCCGGCATGGGCCACCTGCCGGCCGACCGCTACGCCGAAGGCGGCGCGCGCACGCTCTCGCTGGCCGACAACGCGATCGGCGGCGCGCATTGGGACGCAGCGCTCGGGCGCGGGCCGTTCCTGAGCCGCCGTGCGGCGGAGCGGCGGGCGGCGGAGCTGATCCGCGCCTATGACGTGCGCGCCGCCGGGGTGCGCCAGCCGCTCGCCTCGCTGTCCGGGGGCAATGCGCAGAAGCTGATCGCGGCGCGCGAGTTCGCCGCACGGCCGAAGCTGCTGATCGCCGACCAGCCGACGCGCGGCATCGACATCCAGGCCGCCGCTTTCATCCGCGCCCGCCTGATCGAACGCGCCGAGCAGGGGGCGGCGGTGCTGCTGATCACCGCCGACCTGGACGAGCTGCTGTCGCTCGCCGACCGCGTCGCGGTGATGTTCGGCGGGCGCATCGTGGCGCGGCTGGAGAACGGGCCGGGGCTGACGCCGGAGGCGCTTGGCCCCTACATGCTGGGGCTGCAGGCGGCCGCCTGACCGCGCAACCATCGCCGGCCGGCGCCGTTGCTCGCGCGTGGATAGCGCCGCGCCCGCAACGCACGAGACCGACGTCCCGGCGCGGCT
Organism: Pseudomonadota bacterium; assembly: GCA_021845835.1. Next base: position 1,398 of record JAJZVE010000387.1, read on the forward strand.
GGACCGGCTGCCGTGGAGCCGTTTCCACTGGCTCGTCATCGGCGCGCTCGGCATCACCTGGATTCTCGACGGGCTGGAGGTGACGCTGGTCGGCTCGCTGTCCGGCGCGATCGCGGAGAGCCCGACGTTGCGGATGAACAGCGCCGGCATCGGCGCGGCGGCCAGCGCCTATCTCGCGGGCGCGGTCGCGGGCGCGCTGTTCTTCGGCTGGCTCACCGACCGGCTGGGCCGCAAGAAGCTGTTCACCATCACCGTGCTGGTCTATCTGCTCGCCACCATCTGCTCCGGCTTCGCCTGGAATTTCTGGTCGTTCGCGATCTTCCGCGCCATCACCGGCGCCGGGATCGGCGGCGAGTATGCAGCGGTCAACGCGACCATCCAGGAACTGATCCCGGCGCGGCGGCGCGGTTTTACCGACCTGGTCGTGAACGGCAGTTTCTGGCTCGGGGCCGCACTCGGCGCGGGCGGCGCGCTGGTGGCGCTCGACCCCGCCGTCGTGCCGCCGGAGATCGGCTGGCGCGCCGCCTTCGTCATCGGCGGCGCGATCGGCTTCGTGGTGCTGCTGCTGCGCCGCTGGATCCCCGAAAGCCCGCGCTGGCTGATGACGCACGGCCAGCCGCATGCGGCGGAAGCGGTGGTCAGGGAAATCGAGGATCGCGTGGTGGCGGCAACCGGCAAGGCGCTGCCGCCGGTGCCCGCCAACCGGTTGCGCGTGCGCTGCGACGTGACCAACTGGTTCGTTCCCGGCCTGGTCGCGCTGCTGACGCAGTACCGCCGGCGCACCGTCGTCGGCGTCGCGCTGATGGCGGCGCAGGCGTTCTGCTACAATGCGGTGTTTTTCACATACGCGCTGATTCTGACGAAGTTCTATCAAATCCCTGCCGGCCGCGTGGGCTGGTTCATGCTGCCGTTCGCCGCCGGCAATTTCGCCGGCCCGCTGCTGCTGGGCCGATTGTTCGATACCATTGGCCGCAAGACGATGATTACCGGCACCTATGTGCTGTCGGGCGTGCTGCTGGTCGGCACCGGCTGGCTGTTCGCGGCCGGTGCGCTGGATGCGCGGGCGCAGACGGCGGCGTGGACGGGCATTTTCTTCGTCGCCTCGGCGGCGGCGAGTTCCGCCTATCTGACCGTCGGCGAAAGTTTCCCGCTGGAGGTGCGCGCGATCGCCATCGCGAGCTTCTATGCGTTCGGCACCGGGCTGGGCGGCGTCGCCGGGCCGCTGGTGTTCGGCGCGCTGATCCAGGGCGGGTCGCGGGAAAACATCCTGTACGGCTACGCGCTCGGCGGCGCGCTGATGGTGGCGGCGGGACTCGTCGAGGCGCTGCTGGGGGTGGCGAGCGAGCGGCGACCGCTGGAGGACGTGGCGCCGCCGCTCTCCGCCGTCACGGTTCCGGCCCGGTCGCCGCAGCGCTGACCGGAACCCTTCGCAAGGCCCTCCGTTCTTTCCATGCATGGCTCACGGAACGGAGGACGGGATGGACAAGGATCGCGTGCAGGGCATGATGAAACAGGTCAGGGGCGCGGTGAAGGAAGGCATCGGCAAGATTACCGGCGACGCCAGGACCGAAGCCGAAGGCAAGGCGGAAAAGGCCGCCGGCAAGATACAGAACGCGATCGGCGGCGCCAGGGACGCCGTCCGCGACGCGATCGACGGGGAATAGCCTACGCCCTCGCCGCCCCCGGGGGCGGCGAGGGAATAGGCGGGTGGCCGCGCCGTCGTCCGGTCAGAAGATCAAGCAGCAACGCCGCCGCCAGCGTCACCGCACCGATCGCGTAGAGCGGCGTGTAGCTGCCGGTGCGGGCGAATACGAACGACAGCGCCTGCGCCCCGGCCGCCTGCCCGATCGCCCAGGCGACCGTCGCGCCGCCCCAGGCGGCACGCGCCGCATCGCTGCCGGGCGGCAGCAGCAGGTGGATGCGTCCCAGCGCCAGCGGCACCACGCCCGGCGTGAACATGCCGACGACAGCCGCCGAGACCAGCAGCGCCGCCGTTGAGACCGAAAACAGCGGCGTTGCGACCGCCACCATCGTCACCGGCAGCGCGAGGCGCAGCGCGGCGCGGAAGCCGATGCGGTCGGCCAGCGCGCCCGCCAGCGCGGGGCCGACCAGGGCGCCGAGGCCGAACGCCACCCAGCACGCCGCCCCCGCGGCCATGCCGCGGTGCAGGCCGCGCGCAACGAAATCCACCACGAAGATCATGTGCGGCACGACGCCGAACGCAATCAGGCCATAGTCGGCAATGACCCAGAGCACGGCGCCGCCGAGCCGCGGACGCGGGCCGATGGCCAGCGGCGGGCTCGCCGGCCAGCGGAACCACGACAGCATCGTCAGCACCGCGGCGATCCCGCCGAGGCCGAGCCAGGTCGCGGACAGGCCAAGCCGCAGCAGAGGCGGCACCAGCGTGCCGGAGGCGGCGATGCCGAGGCCGACGCCGGTGAAGATCACCCCGCCCGCCAGCCCGCGCCGGTGCGCCGGCACGAAGGCGAGCGCCGCCGGGGCCGCCAGCACCATGATGAAGCCGCCCGCCGTCCCGGCCACGAAGCGCCATAGAAAGAACCAGGCGAACGACAGCGGCAGCGCGCAGGCGAAGAACGAGACGGTGGCAAGCAGCATCCCGGCCCGCAGCGTCACCCTCACCGAGACGCGCAGGGCCGCGCGCCGCGCCCCCATCGCCCCCGCCAGATAGCCGGTCAGGTTCGCCGCCCCCAGATAGGCCGCCTGCGAGGGGCTGAACCAGCCCGCCGCGATCACCGCCGGAATGAGCGGCGTGTAGGCGAAACGGGCCAGGCCGATGCCGACCAGGCTGCCGCACAGCGCGGCCAGCGTGCCACGCCAGAATCCGGGGTCGACCTGCTTCTGCATGCCCGCCTGCCTAGGCGATCATGCCACGCTCCCGCAACGCCTCGACCACGCGATCGGCGAGCGTCTCGGCATCCGCCTCCGTCGTGCGCAGATGCAGTTCGGCCGCGGCCGGTGCCTCGTAGGGGGCATCGACGCCGGTGAAGTTGCGGATCTTGCCGGCATCGGCACGCGCATACAGGCCCTTGGGGTCGCGCCGGCGGCATTCGTCGATCGGCGTGTCGATGAACACCTCGATGAACTCGCCGGACTCGAACCGCTCGCGCGCCGCCTCGCGGTCGGAACGGTAGGGCGAGATGAACGAGACCATGACGATCAGCCCGGCTTCCACCATCAGCCGCGCCGCCTCCGCCGCGCGGCGGATGTTCTCCACCCGGTCCGCTTCGGAAAAGCCCAGATCGCGGTTCAGCCCGTGCCGCACGTTGTCGCCGTCGAGAATGAACGTGTGGCGGCCGAGCGCGTGCAGCTTGCGATCGACGAGGTTGGCGATGGTGGACTTGCCGGCGCCGGACAGGCCGGTGAACCACAGCGCCGCCGGAAGCTGCCCCATCAGCGCCGCCCGCGCCGCCTTGTCCACCGCCATGTCGTGCCAGACGATGTTGGTGGACCCGGGCGTGATCATCCCGATCATGCCGACGCCGACGGTGGCGTTGGTCAGGCGGTCGATGACGATGAAGCCGCCCAGGGTGCGGTCCTCGGCGAAGCGTTCCATCGCCATCGGCGCGGTCAGCGAGACGCTGATCGCCGCCACGTCGTTGACGCCGAGCGTGTCGGCCGGCACCTCGGCGTAGCTGTTCACGTCGATGCGGTGGACGATGCGCGTGACGGTGCCGGAGACGCTGCGCGTCGCCAGCTTGAAAATGTAGCTGCGGCCGGGAAACAGCCGCTGCTCGGTGAGCCAGACGACGTGCGCATCGAACTTGTCGGCGACCGCGACCGGCGCGCCGGGTGCGGTCAGCACGTCACCGCGCGAGATGTCGATCTGGTCGGCGAGCGTCAGCGTCACCGCGCTGCCGGCGCCGGCGCGGTCAAGA
>JAJZVE010000388.1 GCA_021845835.1 Pseudomonadota bacterium
CGGGCGGCAGCGGCCACAGTGGTTCCGGGCACGGCGGCGAAGGCGGCGGCGGGGGCGGGGGCGGGGGCGGCAAGTAAGCCGGCCGGACCGGCGCGCGCGAGTCGATAGCGAAGTTGTTGTGGGAAATTATCCCACGTTCTGAGGTGCGGCGGACATTCAACGCGGGAACGCAATGATGCCGGGATTGCGGGCGTATATGGCGGGATTACTGGCCTCCGCGGCGCTGATCGCGGCGCCGGTCGGGGTTTCGATGCTGTTGCTGCATCCGACGGCGGTGCAGGCGCACGGCAGCGGCGACGGCGGGGGTAGCGGCGACGGCGCTGGCGCCGGTGCTGCTACCGGCGCGGCGAGCGGCCATGCCAGCGGCGACGGCATTGGCAACGGCGCGGCTACGGGCACCGGCCCGGGCTGAACGCGGGCGTCCCCGCGGCCCTGGTGGCTTGCCGCTGCGCGGTTGGCTCGCGTCAGCCCAGGGCTTCGCGCCCCATCTCCAGGTATTTCTCCCGCCGCCGCGCCGTCAGCGCCGCGACATCCAGGGCGGCGAGCGGCGCCAGCGCCGCCGTCACCGCCTCGTCCACCGCTGCAATCGTTGCCGTCGGGTCGCGATGCGCGCCGCCCAGCGGCTCCGCCACGATCGCATCGATCAGGCCGAGCCGCCTGAGATCCTCCGCGGTCAGCTTCAGTGCCTCCGCCGCCGCCGCCGCCTGCGCCGAATCCTTCCACAGGATCGCGGCACACCCCTCCGGCGAGATCACCGAGTAGATCGCGTGCTCCAGCATCAGCACCGCGTCGCCCGCGGCGAGCGCGATGGCGCCGCCGGAGCCGCCTTCGCCGATGATGGTGGCAACCAGCGGCACCGGCGCCACCAGGCATGCCTCGATAGAGCGGGCGATCGCCTCCGCCTGGCCGCGCGCCTCGGCGTCGATGCCGGGAAAGGCGCCGGAGGTATCGACGAAGGTCAGCACCGGCAGGCCGAAGCGTCCGGCAAGCTCGACCAGCCGCCGCGCCTTGCGATAGCCCTCCGGCCGCGCCATGCCGAAATTGTGCTGCACGCGGCTTTCCGTGTCGTCGCCCTTCTCGGTGCCGATCGCCATCACCGGCCGCCCGTGGTAGCGCCCGAGGCCGCCCACCACCGCGGCATCGTCGGCAAAGGCGCGGTCGCCGGCGAGCGGGGTGAATTCGGTGATCAGGGTGGCGAGGTAGTCGCTCGCCTTCGGCCGGTCGGGGTGGCGCGCCACCTGGGTCTTCTGCCACGGCGTCAGCCTGGCGTAGGTGGCGCGCAGCTGGCGTTCCGACTTCTCCGTCAGCTTCACCACCTCCTCGGCGATGTTGAGGCCGTCGGCCTCCGACATCTTGCGCAGTTCGTCGATCTTGCCTTCCAGCTCGGCGATCGGCTTCTCGAAGTCGAGGTAATGACGCATGGCGGGCGGCTTTAGCACCTGCAGCATGGCCGGTCAGCCCCCGCCGGCGGCGGCGCGCGCCAGCGGATGGTGCTGCGCCACCAGGCGCTGCAGCCGCTCGGCCAGCACATGCGTGTAGATCTGCGTGGTGGCGATGTCGGCATGGCCGAGCAGCAGTTGCAGGCTGCGCAGATCGGCCCCGCGCGCCAGCATGTGGCTGGCGAAGGCATGCCGCAGCACGTGCGGCGACACCCGTGCCGGATCGAGGCCCGCATCCAGCGCCACCCGTTTCAATGCCTGCGCGAAACCCTGCCGCGTCATCGCCTGGCGCCGGTCGCGGCCGGGGAACAGCCAGCGCCCATCCCCGGCCAGCAGTGGCGCCGCCGCCGCGCGCGCCGCGTCCGACAGCGGCACCAGACGCTCCTTGCCCCCCTTGCCGCGCACCCGCAGCAGCGCCGCGTCGCCGGCCAGCGCCGCGCGCGGCAGCGCCAGCAGCTCGGAAATGCGCAACCCGGTTGCATAAAGAATTTCCAGCGCCGCCCGCATCACCGCCGCCTGCCGCTCGTCCGGCCGCAGCGCCGCAGCGGCCAGCAGGGCGTCCACCTCCGTTTCCGAAAGCAGCTTCGGCAATGCCGCCGGCAGCCGCGGTGGGTCGAGCAGCTCGGTCGGGTCGTCGTCGCGCACGCCTTCGCGCAGCAGGAAGCGGTGGAACTGCCGCAGCGCCGACAGCCGCCGCGCCGCCGTGCGCGCGGCCAGCCCGGCGGCGGCGAGGCTGCCGAGATAGCCGCGCAGCGTCGGCGCAGTCATGCCGCCGGGCGGCTCGCCGCGGCGCGCGGCATAGGCGGCGGCGTCGGCAAGGTCGGCTTCGTAGGCGGCGAGCGTGTTGCGGGCGACGCCGCGCTCGGCGGCCAGCATTTCCAGGAAGGCTTCGACGTGGCGGTCCACGCCGGCGTCAGCTCTTCTGGAAGCGTTCGTTGGGCAGCACTTTCTGGATCTGCTGCGGATGCGGCTCCGGCGGGAACGCCCCCAGCATCACCAGGCCCACGGCGGCAATCACCAGGCCGAGCAGCACCACCAGGAGGAACAGACGCCGCATGACCGCCCTTCGTTGCGAGGCGAACTAATCTCGGGAACAGGCCCGGGGCGCGCGGCCCGGCGGCGTGTGCTAGCGTCCGCCGCCATGACACGCAACAGCGCACTGAAACTGCCGGGTATGAAGGACGCCGCCATCGCTCAATTGCCGCCCGCGCTGGCCGGGCGCAGCATCGTGCTGGTCGGACTGATGGGCGCCGGCAAGACCTCGATCGGCCGCCGCCTCGCCGCCCGCCTCAGCCTGCCGTTCCGCGACGCCGATGCCGAGATCGAGCTGGCCGCCGGCTGTTCCATCGCCGAGATCTTCGAACGCTACGGCGAGCGCGAGTTCCGCGCCGGCGAGCGGCGGGTGATCACGCGGCTGCTGGCCGGGGAGCCGCTGGTGCTGGCGACCGGCGGCGGCGCCTACATGGACCCGGCGACCCGCGCCACCATCCGGCGGGAAGCCGTGTGCGTGTGGCTGCGCTGCAGCCTGCCGGTGCTGCTGCGCCGCGTCGCCGGACGCACCCACCGGCCGCTGCTGAACGACGGCAACCCCGAGGACGTGCTGCAGCGGCTGATCGGGCAGCGCCATCCGGTCTATGCCGAGGCCGACGTGATCGTCGAGTGCAGTGACGAAACCCCGGATGTCACCACTGCGCATGTGCTGGACGCGCTGCTCGCCTGGCAGCAGCCGCGGCGCCTCGCGGTCGCGCTGGCGAGCACGAGCTATGACGTCGTGGTAGGGGAGAATCTGCTGGCGCGCGCAGGCGCCCTGCTCGCGCCGGTGCTGCCGCAGAAGCGCGCCTTCGTCGTCACCGACGCGGCGGTCGCCGCGCTGCACCTGCCGACGCTGCTGGCGAGTCTCGCCGAAACCGGGTTCGAGGCGACGCCGCTCATCGTGCCGTCGGGCGAGACCAGCAAGCGGCTGGAGCTGTTCGAGCGGCTGACCGACGCGCTGCTGGACGCGGCGGTGGAGCGGCGCACCGCGGTGATCGCGCTGGGCGGGGGCGTGGTCGGCGACCTCGCCGGGTTCGTCGCTGCGACCACGCTGCGCGGCCTGCCGTTCGTGCAGGTGCCGACCACGCTGCTGGCGCAGGTGGACAGCTCGGTCGGCGGCAAGACCGGCATCAACACGCGGCACGGCAAGAACCTGCTCGGCGCGTTCCATCAGCCGCGCATGGTGATCGCCGACACCGCGACGCTGGCGACGCTGCCGCTGCGCGAGTTGCGTGCCGGCTATGCCGAGATCGCCAAGGCCGGGCTGATCGGCGACGCCGCGTTCTTCGCCTGGTGCGAGGCGCACGCGCCGCGGCTGCTGGCCGGCGAGGCGGCGGTGCAGGCAGAGGCGGTGCTGCGCGCCTGCGCCTTCAAGGCGCAGGTGGTGGGCGACGACGAGCGCGAGGAACGCCCGAGCGGCGGCCGCGCGCTGCTCAATCTCGGCCACACCTTCGGGCACGCGCTGGAGGCGGAACTCGGCTTCGGCACCCTGCTGCACGGCGAGGCGGTGGCGGTGGGCACCGGGCTTGCGTTCCGGCTGTCGGCGCGGCTCGGCCTCTGTTCGGCGGAGGACGCGGCGCGCGTCATCGCGCATTTCGCGGCGGCAGGGCTGCCGGCGGAACTCGTGCATCTCAACCGCCGGCTGTCGGCGGCACGGCTGCTCGGGCACATGCGGCGCGACAAGAAGACGCGCGACGGCAGGCTGACCTTCGTGCTCGCGCGCGGCATCGGCGAAGCGGTCACGCAGGGCGACGTGGCCGAGGAGGAGGTGGTGGGGCTGCTGCGGGCGGAGGGGTGCGCGGCGTGAGGCGGGGCGGGTGGGAGGTGACATCACTACGGCGCTGCCGTATATGGTGACGGGTGGCGTGGAGATCGAATTCGATCCTGCGAAGGACGCCGCAAACCGGGCCAAACACGGCGTTTCCCTGGCGGCGGCCCTGTTCGTCCTTGAAACTCGCGTCGGCGAGATCGTGGACGACCGGAGGGACTATGGCGAAGCCCGTATGAATGCCTTCGGGTTCATCAGGGGACGACTATTCGTTTGCACTTATACCGTGCGCAGGGAGGTCTATCGGGTGATTTCGCTGCGCAGGGCGAGCAGGCAGGAGCGGCTGCGATGGCAACGGTGCGAGTGACCCGCGAGATGGCGGAGCGGGCGGTACGCGAGATCGACTGGGCCAGGCAGGATGCCCTGACCGACGCGGACATCGCGCGCCATGTCGGCAGCGATCCGGATGCCCCGCCATTGCTGACGGATGCCGAAACTGCGGCGGCCCTGGTGCGCACGGTCCGACTGCGACTCGGGCTTTCGCAGGCCGAATTCGCTCGGCGCTTCCGGGTGCCGCTCGGTACGCTGCGCGATTGGGAACAGCAGCGGCGGCAGCCCGATGCGACCGCGCTTGCGTATCTGCGCGTGATCGCACGTGAACCGGAGATCGTCGCCAGGGTGCTCGCCGCCTGATCGCGACGGACCTACGGCGATGCGATGTGCGCCGCCGCACAGGCGCGGTAGCTCGCGTTCAGCGCCGGGCCGAGCAGCAGCAGCGCCGCGAGGCGGCGGGCGGTGGCCTGCACGTGGGCGACTTCCCCTTCGTCCAGCGGCCGGCCGAGGATGGAGTGGTCGCGGTAGCTGAGCCACTTCTTTAGCACCTGATAGCCGCCGATATGCAGGTCCCACACTGCGTCCGGCACATTGCGCCAGCAGCTTGCGCCGTTCATCGAGCACCCGACGGTCAAGCGCATCTGGCGCCGACTGAACGAGCGCGCTGGGCGGCGGGATCTGGCATTGACCGATGATCCCGGCCTGCACCTGTTGGCCGG
>JAJZVE010000389.1 GCA_021845835.1 Pseudomonadota bacterium
TCAAGGACCCCGATTTCCACGACGACGTGCTCGACTGGTACTACGAACACCAGGACGACGACGACGACGAGGAGGAGGACGAGGAGCCGCGCCGCGAGGAGGAATAGCGGCCGGCGGCGGACGGATCATGGGCCTGGAGGAGGGGCGGGCGCGGCTGGGCTCGCTGCTGCTGCGGCTTGGCATCGTGGTCGAGGAGGTGGCGCACCCGCCGGTGTTCACGGTCGAGGAGGCGGCGGCGCATCCGCACGGGCTGGCCGGCGCGGACACCAAGAACCTGCTGCTGCGCGACGCCAGGGGCGCGTTGTTCCTGGTCACGCTGCGCGCCGACCGGCGTGCCGACCTCAAGGCGCTGCCGGCGCTGCTGGGCGCCAGGCGGTTTTCCTTCGCCTCTGCGGAAACCTTGCGCGACGCGCTCGGCGTCACACCGGGCGCGGTGACGCCGCTGGCGCTGGTGAACGATACGGCGCGACGGGTCACCTTCGCGCTCGATCGCGCGCTCGCCGGGGCGGAGCGGATCATCTGCCATCCGCTGGTGAACACGGCGAGCGTGTCGATCGCCACCGCCGACCTGCTGCGGCTGCTGCAATCGGTCGGTGTCGCGCCGCGCATCATCGACCTGGACGCGGCGGCGGCGTAGCGGCGCCGGTCAGCGGAAGATGCGGGCCAGCGTCGCGTCGTCCAGCGCCGTGTCCACCAGCACCGGGTCGGGCAAGGTGGGGCGGATGAATTGCCGGTAGTTGGCCGGCGTGATCGGCGCCGGCAGCACGATCTGGCGCTTCGGCACGCTGCCGCCGCCGAGCAGCGTGAGCGCCGCGCGCAGCGCGATCACGCCCTGCCAGCTCGGCTCCGAGAGCAGCGCGAAGCTGAAGCCGGGGTTGCGCCCGGCCAGAGCGGCGTAGAGCTTCAGCAGCCCGTTGTTGTCGTCGCCGGTCACCGGCACGAGCGGGCGGCGTGCGGCCAGCAGCGCCTCGGTGGCGCCGGCCGCGTCCTGACCACCGTCGCACCACACGCCCTGGATCACGGGAAACGCGCCGATCAGTCCGGCCATCACCGCCCGCGCGCGGTCGCGCTGCCACCAGCCGTCGGCAAAAACCAGCACCTGCAGGCCGCTGCCCCGGAAGGCCGCCTGCGCCCCCGACCAGGTGGCGACGCTGTACGGGTTGCCCGGCAGTCCGCCGAGGCCGACCACCTGCCCCCGCCCGCCCAGCGCGCCGGCGAGCCAGGTGCCGAGCGCGTGCCCCTTCTGCACCGGATCGGTGGCGACATAGGTGCTCCATGCCTCGCCTTCGACGGGCAGGTTGAACGGCACCGTGACGATGCCCTGCGCGGTGGCTTCCGCCAGCACGGCGGTCAGCGCGTCGCGCGAGGTGGCGATGCACAGCAGAGCATCGACGCGGGCGCGGATCAGGTCCCTGATGTCGCGGATCTGCTGGCCGATGTTGCCCTGCGCATCGCGCACCAGCAGTTGCGCGATCTGCTGCGGCCGGGCAGCCGCTTCCTGCCGGATGGCGGCCAGACACATGGTACGCCAGGCAGAGCCGCCAAATCCGTCGGCGAAGCCGATTCGCCACGGCCCCGGCCGTGCCCGGCCGGCCACCATGCCGCCCTGCGGCGTGATCGTTGCGGCGGCGATCGGGTCCGCCGCCCGCGCCGGCCGGCTCAGCGTGGTGGCGGCGGCAGCAGCGACGAGCAAAGCACGGCGGCCGACCGGAAATTGCACCGGTGCCGCCGCGCCGTCATTGCGCCGACGCGCGATGCAGCCGAGTTCGCGTGAAGTCATTCAACTTTCCGCCGATCATGGTTCGGGTCCAATCCAGTCCCACAGCATCGTGAATGGCGTTCACGCCTGTCATAGCATCTTCCGGCCAACGCTTCGCTACACTGCCGCCAACTTGCTTACTATCTATTACCTGCCGGCTGGCCTGTCGGCTTTTGGACGAAGGAGGCTGCGACGACCAAGGTGTCGGAAGCGGACGGCGCGGCCGGGGCCACGGCGCCCGCGAGCGTGCAGACCAACGCCTTGCCGCTGGTCAGCATCGGCATGCCGGTGTTCAACGGCGAAAACTATGTCGCCCAGGCGATCGAGTCCATCCTGGCGCAGAGCTTCCGCGACTTCGAGCTGATCATCTGCGACAACGCATCGACGGACGGCACCGGCGCGATCTGCGCCGGCTTCGCGGCGCGCGACCGGCGCATCCGCTATGTGCGCAATGTCCGCAACCTTGGCGCCGGCCCGAATTTTGACCGCTGCTTCCATGTGGCGCGCGGCACCTATTTCCAGTGGGCGGCGCATGATGACATGCTGGCGCCCGACTATGTGGCGCGGGCGGTTGCGGCGCTGCAGGCGAACCCGGCCGCGGTGCTGTGCGTCGCCGGCATCACCGAGATCGGTGCGGACGGGACGGTGCTGCGCCGCTACGCCACCGAGCTCGACGACATGAGCTCCGCCGATCCGGCACGCCGCTTCGGCTGCGTGATCCATTCCCACCACCAGTGCGAGGATTTCTTCGGCGTGTATCGCCGCAGCGCGCTGCTCGGCAGCGGGCTGATCGGCACGTTCAGCGGTTCCGATCGCGTGCTGCTGGCCGAGATGGCGCTCCGCGGCCCGTGGGTGCGGCTGCCGCAGTACCTGTTCGTGCATCGCGAGCATGCCGCGCGGGCGACGCGGGCGCTGCTGCTGGTCGATCGCGCCGCCGCCGTGCGCTGGCTGGCGCCGCAGGCCAAGCCGAGCCACGGCAAGCTGTTCCATCTCGTGCTGTACCGCGATTACTGGCGCGTGGTGCGCCGCAACCTGCCGCGCGGACAGCGCTGGCGCTGCTATGGCGAGCTGGCGCGATGGTGGGTCACCGACGGCCATTTCGCGGATGTCGTGCGCGACCTGCTGCAGAGCATCAATCCGCACCTGTTCGATCTGGTGCGTCGCGTGAAACGCGCAGTGCTCGGCGTGCGTCGCGACCTGCGCTCCGGCAGCCTGCCGACGCTGGAAGGCTGAACCGTCCGCCGCGCTGCAAACGCGCCGACCGGGCCGCGTTCATGCGTGATCTGCATCAACGCGCCCGGCGCCCGGCCCCGGCAAGGTCGAAGCGCGTGGCATCGGCGGGAGACCCGGAATGACTGCGTTGCGGACGACATCGAAACAGCTTGGCGCGCTGGCGCTGGCGGGCATGCTGGCCGCCTGCGGGAGCAACGGCACGACCAGCGGAACCGCCGCAGGCAGCGGCGGCGAGGCCGGCGCCGCCGCGGCGGCGTCCGGCATCGCGCCGGGCACCGCGGAGGATCTGGCGAAGAACGTCGGCGACCGCGTGTATTTCTCCTTCGACAAGGCGGTGCTCAGCAGCGACGCGCAGGCGACGCTCAACCATCAGGCTGCCTGGCTTGCCCAGTATCCCAACGTGCATGTGCAGATCGCCGGCAATTGCGACGAGCGCGGCACGGAAGAGTACAACATCGCGCTCGGCCAGCGCCGCGCCAGCACCGCCCGCGACTATCTGGCCGCCAAGGGCGTGCCGACGAACCGCATCAGCACGATCAGCTTCGGCAAGGAGCGCCCGCAGCCCGACGCCGTGTGCAACGACGAATCCTGCTGGGCGAAGAACCGCAACGCCATCACCTCGGTCGAGTAGCGCCGGGGTCGAGTAGCGTCGGAGCGCCTCATCCGGCGGCGATCTCGCAGACCTGCACGCGCCCCTCGCCGAGCGTGGCGGCGAGCGCGCGCAAATGCGGATGGTGGCTGAGCAGGATCACCTGCACATGGGCGCTGAGGTCGAGCAGCGCCTGCATCGCCGCGCGCGCCCGCTCGTCGTCGAAGGTCTGCAGGATGTCGTCGCCGATGAACGGCAGCGGCGGGGCGGTCGCCACATGGTCCTCGATCGCCGCCAGCCGCAGCGCGAGGAACAACTGGTCGCGCGTGCCGTCGGAGAGCTGCGCGACCTCCTTTGCCTCGCCTGGGAAATCGCGCGGCACGGCGCGAAGCTTCGCGGTGCCGTCGCCGTCATCCGCAGCGATGATGCGCTCGAATGCGCCCTCCGTCAGCGTGCGGAAGCGCGCGCCGATCCGCGTCAGCAGCGCGGAACTGCCGGAGGCGTCGAGGTTGGCCAGCGCGTCGCCCAGCAGGAGTGCGGCGAGGTGCATCAGCAGCGCCTCGTCCAGCACGCGGCCGAGCGTGGCGACGGAGGATTGCTGGTCGGCTGCGGCCTGTACGCTGGCGGTGTCCTCTGCCTCGCGCGCCATCGTGTCGCGCGCGGTGGCGATCTGCGCCGCCAGCGCCTGCGCCGCGTCCTCGGCACGGGTGCGGTCATTCCCGGCGGCCTCAATGTCGTCCCTGATGGTGTCGGTCGCGAAGCGCGCCACTTCGTCGCGCAGCACGGCGATGTCGCGGCCGTCACCGGAATCGGCCAGTTGCTGCGCGGCGTCCTGCAGCGTCCTGGCCTTGTCCGCACGCTCGGCGGCGAGGGCGACGAGGGGGGCGGCGGCCTCCTGGCTGCCGGCACCGATGACGGCAAGCAGCGTCTGCAGCTCGATGGCGCTGGTGGCGTGCTGCTGTTCCTGTTTCGCATGGGCGGCCTCGGCGGACTCGAGCGTCGCCCTGGCCTGCTTGCGCAGTTTCTCGCGCCCTTGCTCCTCGGCGAGGCGCCGGCCTATCTCCTCGGCGATCACGGCGCCGTCCGCCGTCGCGAGGTCGGGTGCCAGCCGCGCCGCAAGCGCCGCCGCGTCGCGGCCGAATGCGGCCACGTCCTCGCGCATCTCGCGCAGCCGCTCGCGCAGCGCCTCGGCCTTTTGCGACTCGGTTTCGAGCTTGGCGAACTGGTCGAGCAACGCGACCGTCGCGGCCGGCGCCTCCGTGCCCGGCCGGCGCAAGGCGGCGCGGATCGCCGCCCAATCCTGCAACCATGCCTCGTGCCGACCCTGCGCGGCGGCGAGCGCGTGCGCCTTCTCGCGCTGCGTCCCGCGCTGCGTGTCCAGCCGGTCGCGCAGCCGCGTGCGGGCCTGTTCGGTCTTGCGCGCGGTTTCGACGAGGTTATCGGACGCGGCCAGCAGCGACGGCAGATCGGCGGCGGCAGGGGCTGCGGCGGTGCCGAGCAGGCGGGCGAGGCGCTGCGCCGCCTCCGTCTGCCGGTGTTCGAGGTCCGTCCGCGTTGCGGCTGCGGCATCGCGTTCGCGCAGCGCGTCGATCACCTTGTCGCGGCCGGCGAGCAGAGGGCGCAACTCCGCGAGCGTGGTCGCCGCCGCGAGGCCGAGCGGGTCCAGCGCAAGCTGCCACGCGGCACGGGCGGCCTTGTGCGCGGCG
>JAJZVE010000390.1 GCA_021845835.1 Pseudomonadota bacterium
CCAGTTCGAGGAAGCTGCGATAGAGATCGTCGAGCCGCAGCCGCGCGCTGATGCCCGCGACCAGCAACCCGGCGAGCTGGTGCGCCTTGTTGGAGCGGATCGGCACCACCACGGCGCAGCGCGGCGGGTCGGACCACGGGCCGGGCGGGATGGCGGCGAAGCGGTCCGGCAGGTCATCGACGACCACCATCGCCTCGCGGCGCACCGCCTCGGCCAGCGGCCAGCCCGCGCCCCCGGCCGTGTTATCGGCGAGATCGACCAGCGTCGGGCTGGCCTGCTCGTCCATGCCGATCCCGGCCGCGCCGGCGAGCCGCGCCTTTGTCCCGTCGGCGTCGGTGAGGTAGAGCAGGGCGAAGGGAATGTCGTGGGCGTGGGCGGCCAGCGTCTCGGCGGCGATGGCGCAGGCCGCCTCGGCGGTGCGGCCTTCGCCCGCGCGCAGGCCGAGGTCGCGCAGCACCTGCACCCGTCGCTCGCTGACCACCTTCTCGGTGATCTCGTGCACCGTCGCCAGCACGCCGCCGATGCCGCCGGGCACGGTGTCGTCCGGCACCGGGCTGTAGGCGACGGTGAAATGCGTCTCCTCGATGAAGCCGTGCCGCATGATCTCCAGGAACAGGTCGTCCATCCAGGTCGCCGGGCCGCCCCGGAACGGCGTTTCGATCAGCGGGCCGATGACGTGCCAGATCTCCGCCCAGCAGGCGCTGGCCGGCTGGCCGAGCGAATCCGGGTGCTTGGCGCCGAGCACCGGCCGGTACGGGTCGTTGTAGATCTGGCAGAACGACGGCCCCCACCAGAGCAGCAGCGGGAAGCGGTTGGCCAGCAGGAAGCTGGTGATCATCCGCAGGCTGGGCGACCAGGTTTCGACCGGCCCGAGCGGCGTCGCCGCCCAGTCCTTCGCGCGGATCAGCGCCCCCATCTCGCCGCCGCCCGCGAGGAAGCCGCGCGCCGGCGGGCCATCTGTCCCCGCCTCCGCGCGCAACGCTGGGGACTCCGGGGAGCGCGTCATGCCTGTTCCTCGTTTCGCCGCGTCCTACGACCGACGACCGAACGCATCCCTGCCGTCCGGGCTGCGCGGCGGCGCGGTGAGCCGCATGCGGCCTGCCGCTACAATATGTCCGCCAGGAAGCGCGCGAACAGCGGGTCGAATGCCGCCGGGGCTTCCCAGAACGGCGCGTGGCCGACCCCCGGCAGCACATGCACCTGCCCGTCCCACAGATTCGCGAAGCGGATGCCGCGCAGGTAGTCGTTGTTGACGAACGGCTCCTCGCCGCCGGAGACGATGGCGACGGGGCGGTCATAGGTCTGCACGACATGCAACTGGTCGGCGCCCCAGCCGGCGCCGAAGGCGGCGAACATCGTCTCCCGCGCGCGGCCGTCGGTGCGCTGCACCGCATCGCGCAGGAACGGCTCGAACGGCGCGTTGAGGCCGCAGGTGGCGTGGGCGTAGGCGTCGATCTCCGCCGCCGTCAGGTCGCGCTTGCCGGCCAGCCCCATGTGCTCGGACAGGCGGAAGCCGGTCGCGATCGATTCCGGCGTGTTGGCGACCGGCGGCGTGCCGGTGGCGAGCAGGCCGGCCATCCCGGCGTGGCGGGAAAACATCTCGATGCCGATATGCCCGCCGAGCGACCAGCCGAGCACGGCGAAGCGCTGCACGCCGAGCGTGTCGAGCACCTCCACCGCCATGTCGGCATAGCCCGGCATGCAGTAGGTCCGGCGCGGATTGCGCGCATCGGAGGACCTGCCGTGGCCCGGCAGGTCGATCGCGATCAGCCGGTAGCGGCGGCCGATCGCGCCCTCCATCTGGTTGCGGAACACCTCCTTGCAGGAGGAATTGCCGTGGATCAGCAGCACCGCCGGGCCGGAGCCGCCGCTTTCGCTGACCGCGATCGTGGCATGGCTGGTCGGCAACGCATAACTCGCGACAGGCATCGTCGGCGCTCCATCCGTTGGGCCGGGAACCGGGCGACAAACCCGTAACTCTCACAGTGGAGGCAAGTCGCGCGCCGGTCTAGCCTCGGCGGCGGCGACAGCGAAGGAATGCGGAGCGTGCCATGACCGATACCGGCCCCTTGCTCGACCACATCGACCAGAACCTGGACGCGGCGCGGGCGCGGCTGTTCGACTGGCTGCGCATCCCGAGCATCAGCGCCCAGCCGGACCACGCCGCCGATTGCCGCCGCGCCGCCGACTGGCTGCGCGACGAGCTGGCCGGACTCGGCTTCACCGCCGCGGTGCGGCCGACCGCCGGGCATCCGGTGGTGCTGGCGCAGCACCCCGGGCCGGGCGGCGATGCGCCGCATCTGCTGTTCTACGGCCATTACGACGTGCAGCCGCCGGAGCCGCTGGAGCTGTGGACCAGCCCACCGTTCGACCCGGTGCTGGCGGACGGGCCGCACGGCAAGCGGATCGTCGCGCGCGGGGCGGTGGACGACAAGGGGCAGACGCGGCTGTGGATGGAGGCGTTCCGCGCCTGGCACGCGGTGACCGGCGGCCTGCCGGTGCGGGTGACGGTGCTGGTGGAGGGCGAGGAGGAGGTCGGCAGCCCGAGCCTCGCCGCCTTCCTCGCCGCCAACCGCGAGGCGCTGGCGGCCGACGTGGTGGTGATCTCCGACACCGGCATGTGGGACATCGCCACCCCCGCCATCACCACCCGGCTACGCGGCAGCACCTATGTGGAACTCGGGCTGCGGGTCGCCGGGCGCGACCTGCATTCCGGGCTGTTCGGCGGTTCGGCGCAGAATGCCGCCAACATCCTCGCGCGCATCCTGGGCGAGCTGCACGACGCGGAGGGGCGGGTGCAGGTGCCGGGGTTCTATGACGGCATCCGGCCGTTGCCGGCGGCGTTGCTGGACTCCTGGCAGCGGCTGGGGTTCGACGAGGCGGCGTTCCTGGGGCGGATGGGGCTGCGCACCCCGGCGGGGGAGCGCGGGCGTCCGGCGCTGGAGCGGCTGTGGGCGCGGCCGACCGCGGACGTGACCGGGATGTGGAGCGGCTATACCGGGCCGGGCGCGAAGACCGTCATTCCGGCCGAGGCGCATGCCAAGGTGTCGTTCCGGCTGGTGCCGGGCCAGGACCCGCAGGCGGTGCTGGACGGGTTCCGCGCATTCGTCGCCGCGCGCCTCCCGCCGGAGGCGGCGGCGTCCTATCGGGTGATGTTCCAGGGGCGCGGCCTGGAAATCCCGGCCGAAAGCCGCTGGGTGCGCGGCGCGGCGGCGGCGCTGCAGGCGGAGTATGGCAAGCCGCCGGTGATGATGGGCAGCGGCGGCTCGATCCCCGTGGTGGAGATGATGAAGGACGTGCTCGGCCTCGATTCGCTGCTGGTCGGCTTCGGCCTCGACGATGACCAGGTGCACAGCCCGAACGAGAAGTTCGAGATGACCTGCTTTCATCGCGGCCAGCGCGCGCATGTGCGGATGCTCGCCGCGCTGGCGGGCGCGCGGTGAGCGCCGTGAGCGGCTGGACCGCGCATTTCGCCCGCCGCGCCGCCGGCATGGCGGGCGCCGATGTCAGCGCGTTGCTGGCGGTGCTGGCGCGGCCGGACGTGATCTCCTTCGCCGGCGGCATTCCCGACCCGTCGCTCTTCCCGACCGAGGCGATCCGCGCCGCCTATGACGCGATCCTGTCCGACCCGCGGCAGGCCGCAGCGGCGCTGCAATACTCGGTGCCGGAGGGCGATGCCGGCCTGCGCGCCTGGATCGCCGCGGACATGGGACAGCGCGGCGTGCGCTGCGCGGCCGAGAACGTGCTGATCACCAACGGCGCGCAGCAGGCGCTGGACTTCATCGGCAAGCTGTTCATCTCGCCCGGCGAGACGATCCTGACCAGCCGGCCGACCTTCCTCGGCGCCTTGCAGGCGTTCAACGCCTATGAGCCGCGCTACGCCGACCTGCCGGCGCCGGAGAGCAACCGCGACCCGGCGGACTTCGCCGCGCAGGGGCCGGGCAAGCCGAAATTCGGCTATGTCATGCCGGAGTTCGAGAACCCGACCGGGCGGACGCTGACACAGGCGCAGCGCGAGACGCTGCTGGATGTCGCCGACGCGCTGGACCTGCCGCTGATCGAGGACTCGCCCTACGAGACGCTGCGCTACGAGGGCACGGCGGCGCCCTGCCTGCTGGCGCTGGCGGCCGAGCGGGCGGGCGGGATCGATGCCGGGCGGGTGATTTATCTCGGCACCTTCTCCAAGTCGATCGCGCCGGCGTTCCGCATCGGCTGGATCGTGGGGCCGGCGGAGGTGATTTCCTGGCTCGCGCTGATCAAGCAGGCGAGCGACATCCAGGTGTCCACCATCAACCAGAAGGTCATGCTGCGCGTGGCGCCGGAGATCGTGCCGGTGCAGGCCGACCGGGTGCGGCCGGTGTATCGCGCGCGGCGCGACGCGATGCTGCGGGCGCTGCGGGCGGAGATGCCGGCGGGCGTGACCTGGAGCGAGCCGGAGGGCGGGTTCTTCGTCTGGGTGACGCTGCCGGAGAGGCTGGACGCCGGGGCGCTGCTGCACCGCGCGGTCGAGGAGGCGAAGGTGGCGTTCGTGCCCGGCGCCGCGTTCTTCCCCGGCCGTGAGGGAGCCAACACGCTGCGGCTGAGCTTCTCGCTGAACGACCCGGAGCGGACAACGCAGGGCATCGCCCGGCTCGCCGCGCTGGTGCGCAGCGTGACGTGACGGCGGGCGCGGATATTGTTGTTTCGTAGCAGATAGGACGCGCGCGCGGCCAAGTGCGTCAGGCGGGCGCGTCAGGCGGGGGCGGGCAGGGCGCCGGCGCGGGCGGCGACCTCCGGCGCCGGGCGTGATCTCGACGGTGGGACGGGTGGATCGGCCGGCCTCGCGGTGCCTTCCGGCGCACGGCGGCGGGCGGCGGCGGGGAGCGGGGCCGGCCCGGCGGCGGGCGGCCGGGCGGGGGCGGGTATCCGCAGGACCGGCGGGGGCCGCAGGCCGAGCATGTGGCAGAGCGGGCGCAGGCTGCGGCCGATCTGCGGCGCGGCCGCGATCAGCGCTTCCATGGCGGGATCGGCGAGCAGCGCCTGCAACTGGCAGGTGCCGGCGGCGGCGGCCGGCACCTGCCGCACCAGCCAGCCGAAGTTGCGCGGCAGGGCTGGCCGTTCCGCCGGCGAGCGGCGCCGCGCGCGGGGCGCCCGGCGGCGCGGCGGGTGCAGCGTGCCGGCGGCGAGCCGGGCGGCAATGCGGTCCACCCGCTGCGCGATGCGTTTCAGCCGCGTCCAGATCAGGATGATCAGCGGTCCCGCCAGCCCCGGCCGGTTCATCGCCGGACAGGCC
>JAJZVE010000391.1 GCA_021845835.1 Pseudomonadota bacterium
CCATGCACACCGCCTGCGCCAGCGGCCCCGCCACGGCCGCCGCCTCGGGATCGAGGAAGAACCCGAGCTCGTCATACGTCCAGGTCGGATCGAGCTCGCTCAGATAGAGCAGGTCGAAATCCAGCATCCCGTTCGAGTTGCAGTTGTTCTCAACGAGAAGATCGAGCATCTGGAGCAGCGGGAAGGCGTAGAGATGGTAGTGATAGAACGCCTTCTCGGGCTCGGCATGCGGCCGCGCGCCGGGCGTGCCGATGTTGAGCGCATTGAAGCCCGGCAGCATGATCCCGCCCAGCACCGGCGCGCAGCCGGGCAGGCGCACGATCTCCGAGATCAGCGCCGGCATCCACAGGCCGAGCGTCAGCCCCGGCGCCGGCAGCCCGTTCGACGCCGGACAGGTGCATACCGGCTGCGTCGCGGCACCGGCGGGGACATCGCTGCCGCCGATCGGCGCCATCAGCGCGCCGCCGATGCGGATCGGGAAAATGCAGTCCCAGCAGATGCTGGTGATCAGCTGCGGCCCGAGAATGCTGCCATCGGGACAGCCGGGCTGGAACGGAAAGCCCGGGCCGCTGGTCACGCTGCTGCCGGGCTGCGCGCGGGCTGCCGCCACGCCCAGGCTACCGGCAAACGCCACAGCCAGCAGCAGCGCCGCCAAGCCGCGCCGCACCGCCGCGCGTCGGCGGCCGGCGTCATCGTTCCGCTGCATCCGCCCCGCCCTGTAGCCGCGCGACATCGACCTCGGTGATCCGCAGCATCTGCCCCTGCTGCTCGACGACCGACGGCACCACCTCCAACCCCAGCCGCTGCGCGAGCGCTGCCGGGAGCAAAAACACCCGCCCACCGAGACGCTGCCCCAGCGCCTCCCAGCCGTCCCAGCCGGTGTCGCGGTCCATCGAAGTTGCCAGGAACACCGCGGTGCCATCCCCGGCCGCCAGCGACCGCGCCCAGCGCACCTGGCCGGCATCGCGCGCGTCGAACACCACCAGCCGATGCCGCCACGGCAGCTGCGCCAGCGGATTGAGCTTCGTGTTCGCCGGCACCATCACCGCGCCGCCCTGATCGCGCACCGGCGCCGCCGTCCACAGCGTCGGATCCACCGTCCGCACGCGATCGCGCTGCGCCGGCGGCAGATCGTCGAACGCCACATGCTGCCAGAAGCGCTGCCGCGCTGCCGCTGTCAGCTGCCCGGCATCCAGCGACGCCGCGCGCGCCTGCATGACCTGCGCGAGATCCGGTTCGCTGATCCCGCGCGTCGGGCCGCGCGCCGCGTCGAACGGGCGATCCGCTACGGCGAGCGCGTGGCGGAATGAGGCCAGCGCATAGGATCCGCGCCAGGTGGCCCCGGTGAGCGGATCGATGATCGTGGGCACCACCGTCACCGCGAACGCCCGGAAGGACGGCGGGTCGATCTCGAAGCCCGGCCCCCCGGCGACGCTTGCGGCCAGCCCCGCCAGCCGCCTGATGCCCTGCCCCAGTTTCTCCCCCGGCAGCACGCCCTGTAGCAGCACCCGCGTATGCCCGTCCGCCGCCGCGGCGCGCAGCGCCTCAAGCAGCCCCTGCTCGCCGAGCGAGGCCGAGACCAGCAGCAGCAGCGGCCGCTGCGCCGGCGCGGTGGCTTCGCCGGCCACCTGCGGCACGCCGCCCGATGAGTCCGGTACGCCTCTGGCGAGACCTGCCCCGGCTCCGGGCAGCGCCGCTGCCGCAGCTGCCCCCTGCCCGATCGCCGCCACCTCGGGCGGCGGGGCTGCCAGAATGGCCTGAAGCTGCCGCGTAATGGCCGCCAGTTCGTCCGCGTCCCACTCGGCGGCATGAGCCACCCCACAGGTCAGACCCGCCCCCAGCGCCACCAGAAGTGCCGCGACAGCCCGTGTCCGACGGACGCCCCGTACCCGCAATCCCCGTGCGCCGGCGCGGCTACCAGAGCACATGGACGCGCCCCACCACTTGCCCCAGCGGCAGGGGACCCCAGTAGCGGCTATCATAGCTGTCCGCCGTGGCGCCCATCGCCCACACCGTCCCGCGCGGCACCACGAGGTCGCGCGTGAGCGATGCCGCCGGGCGCTGCGTCCGCGCGGCCAGCAGCAGCCCATAGCCGACCACCACGCCGTTCACCGTGGTCCACTCCGGCGTCACCATCACACGATCGCCGGGCAGCCCGACCACGATTTTGCCGATCAACTGCCCCGGCACGAACGGCGCCTGCTCGGGCTCCGCCCGGAACGCCACGATCGTGCCATGCCCGATCGTGCGATCGGCCAGATCGATCAGGGCCACATGCATGTCGGGCAGGCATCGTGCCACCTGCGGATCCCACGACACCCGATAACGCCCCGCCGCCGTCACCACGCCCAGCCCCGTCAGCGCCGATACCAGCGCGGCCCGCCCGGCAAAGCCCACCCTCCGCCGCCAGGACACGCCACGCCACCGCGACAGCAGCCGCCCCGTCAGCATCGGCCCGACCCGTAGCCCCCGTCATGGCCGGGGCCGGGCGGCCGGCCCTGCATCTCGCCACGGATCGCGCGCCGGAGGATCGCGACGATGTAGAGATCGAAATCCACGCCCGCCGCTTCCGCCTGAGCGCGCAGCGCCACCACCTCATCGAGCGTCATCGGCAGATCGACCTTGCTGCCCGGCAGCTCCTCGTCCTCCCGGATTTCGTTCATTTCTGACCTCCCTGCTGGAGGATCGCCCGCAGCAGCGCACCCGCTTCCGCCGCCGACATCTCCGTCCCCGCCCCGCCCGCTGCGGCGGCGGCGGGCCGCGGCGCCGCCAGCGGTGCCGTCGCCGCAACCGGCTCAGCCGGCGGGACCGGTGCGACCGCCGCACCCGGCGGGCCAACCGGCGCCTCGCCCGGCAGCTTCACCACAGTCGGCGGCGGGATCAGCAATGCATCCGGGATCGCTTCGAGCGTCGCGCGGTTGAACACCAGGTAGCCCGCCCGCCGGAACGCCGCCGCCCGCGCCTTGTAGGCGGCAAATTCCGGCGCCAGCGCCGCCGCATCCTTGCCGCCGGCCAGTTGCTGCAGGATCGGCCGGTAGTCCACCGCCACCAGCGGCGGCCGCATCACCAGCGCATCGCGCAGCCGAACCTCGCTCCACGCCGCACCGCCGGCGCACCCGACAGCCGCCGCCAGAATCGCCGGCCACCAGCCCGCCTGCCGCTCCATCCAAGCCGTGGTCCGCTCCCACCGCACCTCGCCCGACAATTCCGGCGTTTGCGGCAGCGCAGTTGCGATGACCGGTTCACCCGTCACGCCCGCCACAGCCGAAGCCATCGCCGGCCCGTCGGTACATTCCGGCCCCGCCCCCAGTGTCGGTTCCTCGCCGGATCGGGGCAGTACGGTTGGCTCGCGCTCCCACAGCGGCGCCAAAAGCGGTTCCGCCTTGAGCGATGGTGCCGCGAACCGGCCAGGCTGCGGCTCAGGCATTGCTTGCCCGTCCATCGCCTACTCCGCCGCCTGTGCCGCCGTTGCCGCAGCCGTCGCCGCTCGGCCGCCCTGCTCCGCTGCCCTGCCCGCGCCCGCACCGTCGGCCAGCACCGCCTCGATCGCGTCCCGCACGCTCAGGCCCTGCGCGCGGTGGCGATCGATCGCTGCCACATCGGCCGGCCGCGTGCTGTAAAGCAGCCGCGCAAAGGGCGAGACGATCAGCCGCCCCACGCCCTGGCCGCGGTCGGTGGCCACGAAAATCTCGCTGTACTGGCCCGGTACGGTATGCACCGTCTTGAGAACTTCGGTCGCCATGTCCGACAGCGCCAGCTGCTGGCGGCTGCGCAGACCGTCGATCACGTCGGCCTTCTGGCCGAGCAGCATCATGTTCGCGGAGTTCGCCGCCACCGCGCGGCCGGTCTCGCTGGCATAGAAATCCGCCATCGACTGGGTGATGGTGATCGCGGCCCCGTGATACTTGCGGAACCGCCGGTAGCCCGTCTCGATGAACTTGCCGATCTCGCCGTCGGTCAGCAGATCCCACGCCTCGTCGATCAGCACCAGCTTCTCGCGCTCGCGCGAACCGAGATACATCTGCTGCTGGATCGCGTAGATCAGCATCAGCAGCACGACGCGCTGCAGATAGCGCCGGCTGCGCAGGTGCTCGAGCTCCAGCACGGTGAACTGCCGGCGGAAACCGACCGTGTTCGCGCCGTGGAAATACCTGCCATAGGCACCGGCGCTGGTGAACGCATAGAGCCGCACGCCGATGTCGCGCACCCGCTCGTCCGCCGACTCGCGCAGCCGCGCGGCGATGCTGTCGATCGTCATCGCGCGGCCAAGCCCGGTCCACAGGTCGCGCATCACCCGCGACAGCTCGGCCCGCTGCAGATCGGACAGCATCTCCGTCGGCGCCGACATCGCCGCCACCACGGCCTCGAGAATGTCCGCCTCCTCGTCGTAGTCGCTGACCAGCGGAAACGGGTTGAGGCCGATCACGTCATGCTCGCCGAAGTCGATATACTGGCCGCCCATGACGTGGCACAGCTTCTCGTACGAACGGCCGACATCGATTACCCAGACAGTCGCACCCTTGGAGAGATACGAGACGATCAGCTCGTTGGCGAGGAAGCTCTTCCCCGACCCGGACTCGGCGGCGATGATGAGATTATAATTGGTCGAACTGTCGAACAGGCAGACATCCATCAGCTGCCCGTTGCGGCTGATCAGCGACAGCGTCGGCGTACCGGTGCCGGTCCAGTCGGCAAACACCGGCAGCAGCCGCGCCACATGCTCGGTCGTCATGGTGCGATAGCGGCCGAGATCCACCACCGCCTTGCGGTCGGCGCAGAACGGCAGCGCGTTGACGAACAGCGGCAGGCAGATGAAGCGATCCTGCATCAGCCCGACCGCGCTCTCCGACCAGTAGGTCAGCGCATTGGCCATGTCGGCATAGGATCGCTCCAGCGCCTCCACGGCGCGCGCCTCACGCGGCTTCGTCAGCTCCGGGCTCGCCGAATAGAGGCCCAGCGTCAGGCTCATCCGCACCGGCCGATGTCCTTTGTCCACCGACGCTCCCAGCACGTCGAGATCACGCGCGCGCTGTGCCAGCGTCGGCATCCACCGCGCGATCGGGCCGGTCGCCGCGTTCACCGTCCAGTTCCGCTTGGCCGTGAGCTTCATCCGCAGCGATTGGGCATCCGGATAGAAGACGTTCGCCGTGACGAAGAACGGCGCCCGCAGACCCCGCACTCCGGAGATCACGTCGCCGACCAGATAGGCCGTGAGCCCGAACTGCAACGCCTCCGGCAGCGTCCTGGCGCTCAGCAGGGAGAGCCGC
>JAJZVE010000392.1 GCA_021845835.1 Pseudomonadota bacterium
TGCGGTACGGACGCTGAGCGGCGGCAACCAGCAGAAGGTGCTGCTGGAGAAATGGCTGCAGACGCGCCCGCGCGTGCTGCTGCTCAACGACGTGACGCGCGGCGTGGACATCGGGACCAAGCTGCAGATCTACCGCGCCATCGCCGAGTGCGCGGCGCAGGGCGTCGCCGTAATTCTTTACTCCACTGATACGCTGGAACTGATGGGACTGACGCATCGCGTGCTGGTGTTCAAGGAAGGGCGCGTGAACCAGTCGCTGGTCGGCGATGCGATCACGTCGGAAGGGATCGTGCGGGCGTCCCTGGTGCGCGAGGGCAGCGATGTCGCCGCGATGGCTTAGCAGGGTGCGCCTGGAGGAAACCTGGCCGGTGCTCACCTTCGCGGCGCTGTTCGTGCTCGACGTGGCGCTGAAGGGCCAGTACTCCGAATTCGACCTGCAGACGCTGTGCGTCAACGTGCTGCCGCTGGTGCTGATTTCGCTTGGGCAGTTCTTTGTCGTGCTGACGCGGGGGATCGACCTGTCGCTCGGTCCGATCTCCAGTGTGGCGGGCGCGTGCGCCGCCCTGCTGCTGACCCAGGACATGACCCTCGGCTTTGCGGTGCCGATTCTGGTCGGCGCGGTCGCCGGGCTCGGCAACGGCCTGCTGGTGGTGCGCTTCGCGCTGCCGCCGATCGTGGTGACGCTGGCTTCGATGTCGGTGTGGCAGGGCGTGGCGCTGCTGATCCTTCCCAATCCCGGCGGCGACGTCCCGCCGGAACTGCCGGAGCTGCTGACCAGCGATGTCGGCGTGCCGACGGCGCTGATCCTGCTCGCGTTGCTCTGGCTCATCGGCGCATGGGTGATGAGCACGCGGTTCGGGTTGCATTTGCGCGCCATCGGCGACGACGAGACGGCGGCGCGGATGAGCGGCGTCGCGGTGCGTCGGGTCAAGCTCGCCGCCTATGTGCTGGCCGGCGCCTGCGCCGCGTTCGGCGGCGTGGTGCTGGCGATCGCCACATCCTCCGGCTCGCCGACGGTGGGCGATGACTACATCCTGCTCTCCGTCGCCACGGTCGTACTCGGCGGAGTGCCGCTGATCGGCGGTGCCGGCGGGGCGCTGGGCGTCATCATGGGCGCGCTGATCGTCACCATCATCGGCAGCCTGCTGTATTTCGCGCACCTGTCGTCATTCTACCAGAGCATCATCAACGGCGTGATCCTGCTTGCCGTGGTCGGCAGCCGGTCGGTGCGGATCTGGGTGGTGGAGTTTTTCGGGCGGGTGCGGCATGCCGCCTGAGAGTGATACCGTGATCGCGCATGACGCGCCGCTGCCGCGCCTGCGTCCGTCTCTGCCCAGGGCGGCGTCGATCCCGATCGCGCTGACGGTGTTTTCGGTGGTGCTGATCGGCATCGGCGAAGTGCTGTCGCCCGGCTACGCCTCGGCGCAGAACATGCTGCAACTGCTCAAGCTGTCCTCGTTCCTGGGCATCATTGCGGTCGGGCAGACGCTGGTGATCCTGGCCGGGGGGATCGACCTGTCGGTGGCATGGGTACTGACCGGCGCCGCCTTCGCCTTCACCACGGTCAGCCAGGGCCAGGCTTCGCGCATCGTTCCGGCGATCCTCGCGGCACTCGCGGTCGGCGCCGGCTCCGGACTGGTCAATGGCGTGGGCGTGGCGAAGCTGCGCATCTCGCCGATCGTGATGACGCTGGCGATGAACAGCATCATGCAGGGTGCGACGCTGGTGGTGACCAGCGGCTCGCCGCTCGGCGTGCCTGACCTGGTGCGCACGGTGGCGACGGGTTCGTTCGGTCCGCTGCCGATCATGGCGCTGCTGTGGGCGATCGTCACGGTGACGGTGGTGGCGGCGGTGGGGTCAACAAGCGGCGGACGGCGCCTGCTCAGCGTGGGCGAAAATCCGCGCGCGAGCTTCCTCTCAGGCATCGACAACGATGCCGTCGCCATCGTCGCCTACACGCTCAGCGGCATCTCGGCGGCGGTGGCCGGCGTGCTGTTCGCGGGATTCTCGGCGACCAGCTTTCTTGGCATGGGCGACCAGTTCGTGCTGCCGTCGATCGCCGCCGTGGTGCTCGGCGGCACCTCGATCCTCGGCGGGCGGGGCGGCTACGGCGGCACCGTGCTCGGCGTGATCTTCATCACGCTGCTCAGCACCGACCTGCTGATGGGCAACATCGCGCCGGGCCTGCGCAACATCATCTTTGGCCTGGCGCTGATCGCCGCCATCCTGTCGCACCGACTGCTGCTGCGCGGGGAACAGGAATGAGCGCGGCCGGCGCCACGATCGCGCCGTGCCGGCGCCGCTGCGCAGGCGCGCGATAATGCCGGAATCGTTCAACTGGCACAGCCGCGTGCGCCTGGTGGACGAGGTGTTCCAGGTGCTGCGGGAGCGTATCTACTCCGGCCGCTACGCGCCGGGCGAGTCGCTGCCGCAGGTCAAGATTGCCGCCGAACTCAGCATCAGCCGGACGCCGTTGCGCGAAGCGTTCCGGATGCTGGAGAGAGAAGGCCTGGTGAAGGTCGGCGTCGGCGGCGGCGTGCACGTGGTCAGCGCCGATTTCCGCGGCCTGCTGCAGGCCTACGAGCTGCGCGAAGTGATCGACGGGCTGGCGGCGCGGCTGGCGGCGGAGCGTGGTTTGGCGCAGGCGGGGACGCGGCTGCAGCCGCTGCTGGAAGCGCAGCGCGCCGCCCTGGAGCCGTGGGCGCCGGGAAAATACACCGAGGCGAACGTGCAGTTCCACGCGGCCATCTTCGAGATGGCGGACAACGAGTTTCTGCACGGGCAGATGGCGGTGGTGCGGATGACCGCGCAGGTGTTCACGCCCACCGCTCTGCTGTCGCAGGAGCGCGTGTTCAGTGCGATCGCCGAGCACGTCAAGGTCGCCGAGGCGATCCAGGCCGGCGATGCGGCCGAGGCCGAGCGGCTGGCGCGCAGCCACATCCGCCACACCATCACGCAACTGAAGGAACACGGTGCGGGCGCCGCGCGGACGGACCTGCCCGTCACAGCTCGAACTTTGGGGAGAAAGCGGACATGACCGCGCTCAGGCTGGCCTGCGACATCGGCGGAACCTTCACGGACACGGTGGTTATCGACGCCGCCGGCAACATCGGCCGGTACAAGGCCCCCACCGTTCCGAGCGATCCCTCCGCCGGGGTTCTCGCCACGCTGGAACTGGCGGCCGAGGACATGGGTCTGTCGCTGCGCGAGCTGAACAGCCGCATCTCGTTTTTCTCGCACGGCACCACGGTCGCCACCAACGCCATGCTGGAAGGCAAGATCGCGCGCGCTGCCCTGATCCAGACACGCGGCTTCGGCGACACCGTCTCCATCATGCGCGGCTTCAAGTCGTTCGGCCTCGACGAAGCGTCGGTCAAGGACTTCCGCACGCTGGTCAAGCAGGCGCCGGTGGTGCCCAGGCAGCTGATCGGCGAGGTGACGGAGCGCGTGGACTATCGCGGCCGTATCGTGGTGCCGCTGGACGAGGCGGACGCGCGCCGCACCGTGCGCCAGCTCGCCGCCCAGGGTGCCGAGGTGTTCGCGGTGTCGCTGCTGTGGTCGTTCAAGAACGAGCAACACGAACGCCGGCTGCAGCAGATCATCGCGGAGGAAGTGCCGGGCGCGCTGGTCACGCTGTCGTGCGAGCTGCTGCCGCGCATGGGCGAGTACCGCCGCAGCGTCACCACCGCCATCAATGCCAGCCTGCGGCCGGTGCTGCAGCGCGCCCTGCGCAGCCTGGAGGGCAAGCTGCGCGACGGCGGCGTCACCTGCCCGCCGCTGATCATGCAGTCGCATGGCGGTCTTGCGCCGGTTGCCGAGATCGACCGCCGCGCCGCGGCCACCGTGATGTCGGGTCCGGTCGGCGGCGTGGTCGCCTGCGCCTATTTCGGCCAGCATGAACAGCAGGACAACATCGTTGCCACCGACATGGGCGGCACCAGCTTCGAGGTCGGCCTGATCCTGAAGGGCCATGCGCACATCGCCAACTCGACCTGGATTGGCCGGCACGAGATCGGCCTGCCCTCGGTTTCGGTGCGCACCGTGGGCGCCGGTTCGGGTTCGCTCGCCTCGATCGCGAACGGGCTGCTGCGCGTCGGGCCGGAGAGCGCCGGCGCGGTTCCCGGCCCCGCCTGCTACGGCACCGGTGGCACGCTGGCCACGGTTGCCGATGCCGACCTGGTGCTTGGCTACCTCAACCCCGACAATTTCCTTGGCGGACGGATGAAGCTCGACGTGGGCCTGGCGCGGCGCGCGATCGAGCAGAACATCGCACTGCCGCTGGGGCTTTCGGTGGAGCAGGCGGCAGAGGGCATCAAGACCATCATCGACTCGCGTATGGCCGACCTGATCCGCCAGGCGACGGTCGAGCAGGGCTACGACCCGACCGACTTCGTGCTGTACGCCTATGGTGGCGCCGGCCCGCTGCATGCGTTCTCGTATGGCGCGGAACTGGGCATCCGCCAGGTGATGGTGCCGATCACCGCCTCGGTGCATTCGGCGTTCGGCATCGCCGTTTCCGACCTGACTGTGGCGGAGGAGATGTCGGACCCGATCCTCAGCCCGCCGGGCACGACCAACTACAGCGCGGTGATCCGTCCGGAGATGGTGCAGGCGTCCTTCGACCGGCTGACGCAGCGGACGCTGGACAAGCTGCGCGAGGAAGGCGCCGATCTCGCCACCGTGTCGACGTCGCGTTCGGTGGAGATGCGTTTCCGCTTCCAGATCCACGCGCTGACCATCCCGGTGCCGGAGGAGAAGCTCGATGCCGCCGCCATCGACTCGCTGGTGCGCCGTTTCATCGACACCTACGAGGGGCGCTTCGGCAAGGGCTCCGCGTTCACGGCGGCCGGCATCGAGCTGACCACCTACCGTGTCGTCGCCCGCTGCGATGTGGAGCGGCCGCAATTGCGCCGTACCGGCCTCGGCGCTGCCGGGGCGACGGGGGCGCCGGGAACGCGGCAGATCTACATCCACGGCCACTGGCGCCCGGCGCGCATTCTGCTGCCGCAACATCTGCGCGTGGGCGAGACGATCGAGGGGCTCGCCGTCATCGAGATGCCTGACACCACCATCGTCATCGGGCCCGGCCAGCGCGCCGTGATGGACGATCGCGGCAACGTCGTCCTTCATCTTGCCGCCTGATGCACGCAGCGATCCAGGAGAGCACATATGGATAGCCCGACGGATACCGCCCGGCACGACATCGACCCGATCAGCTATGAAGTGATCCGCCACAAGCTGTGGTCGATCAACGAA
>JAJZVE010000393.1 GCA_021845835.1 Pseudomonadota bacterium
ACCGCCGCGCAGATGGCCGGGTTGAGAGCCCTGGTCATCACAGGACCGGACCCGGCGACGCACAACGTGGTGCGCTGGCGATGCGTGGATCTGCGGGCCGAGGTTGCGCGACGGTTTTCGGTATTGGGGGCCGGTCGCCGAAGTGTCAGGTCGGCGGCTGGCGCGGACCTCAGCGCAGCGTCGCGATTCCCTGCGCCAGCGCGTCGCGCAGCCAGCCCGGCGGCATGTCGCGCAGGAACGCCTGCGCCAGATCCGTCCGCCGCTCCGGCGTCATGCCCAGATTCGCTGCCCGGCAGAAGCGCGGATCGCCGGTGAACAGCAGATAGGCCTGCATTTCGTTGTACGTAAGCACCTCGTCGCCGGTGTCGTAGCCTTCGCTGGCGAGAAAGCGCCGCACGGCGTCGCGTTCGGCCGCGGTCAGGGTCGTGTCCCAGAACCGACGTACATATTCGGCATAGGCGGGATCGGTGAAGAACAGGCCGTGCGACAATTCATGGTGCAGGATGGTGGCGCGCGCCGCCGCATCGAGCGCCGCTACCGCCTCCTGCGGTACCTGCGGCAGCGAGATCAGCGCGCCGACAGCGTCCGCTCGCGTCCAGCCGAGCTGGCGGGCCAGCGCACGCAGCTGCTCTTCCTCGGCGTTCAGCGTGACGTGGCCGGCATCGGCGAGCGCGAAAAATCGGACCAGGGCGGCCGCGGGATAGTCGTGACCGAAATAGTAGGTGTCCGGCGAGTCGCCGCTGGCGCGGATGGCGGCGTCGAGTTCGGCGTCCGTCAGCACCCGGTCGCGCGGCAGCCCGGCCTTCTCGATCAGCGCCGCGACCCGGTTCAGCATCGCGCCCTGCGCGTGCAGGGTGGGGAAGTCGAGCACCACGATGGCGGGGTCGGGTGCGAAGCGGAACACCGTGAGCGTGGCCGCGGCATGGTCACGGATCGTCGCCTCGTCGGCGGTCCCGATCGGGAAGGCGGTGGGCGCAGGTGCCGGCAGTGCCGGCGGGACGACAGGGGGGGGCGCCGGGGAGACGAGGGCGGGCGGCGCCGCGGTCGGCGGGGCAGGAACAGACGGTGGTGCGGGAAGCGGCCGCAACGCCCACCAACCGAGCGCCGCCAGCGCGAGCGCCGCCGTTGCCCCCGCCGCGGCCGGCCAGCGCCGCCGCCGCGATGGCGGAGGCACCGCCGTGGGGCGCCGCACCACGGTGGCGTCGTCGTCGGTCGCGGGACGCGGCATGCCGGCCGGACGACCGGGTCAGGCGCCCAGATTGACCACTTTCACGCGCCGGTTCTGGGCGTTCGCGGTCTGCGGTGGGGTCGGCACGGCAAGCCCTTCCTGGCCCATCCCGATCGACTGCAACCGCGCGGGCCGGATGCCGAAATTCTTCACCAGATACGCCGCCACCGCTTCCGCCCGGCGCTGCGACAGCGCCTTGTTGGTGTCGGGTGCGCCTACGGTGTCGGTATGGCCCTCGATGCGGAAGCGGTATCCCGCCAGATCCTGGCTGGCGAGGGCCCTGCCGAGCTGGTCGAGCGTCTGCCGCGCCTGCGGCGTCAGCACGGCGGAGCCGCTGGCGAACTCCACGCTGAGGTTGACCGTCGGCGCAGACGCGGCGGCCGGCGTCGCCGCGGCCTGCGGCGTGGCGGCGGCATTGGGGTCGGCAAGCCGGATGCCGCGGGTGTTGCCGTTCAGCAGATCGCCACTCGGCTTCAGCGACTGGATGATCTGGTCGGCTGAGGGATTGTTCTGCGCCAGAACCGGCACGGCGCCGAGCGCGAGCGGGGCGGCGATCAGGGACGCGATGAGGCAACGCATGACTGAACCTCCTCCGGGGGTGGAATGACGTGCTGGCGAGCCTGTCACACAAAGTAATCATATCACATTGGCAGCGTACCGGCACGGGCGATGGCGGCGGGGCAAAATACCCCGCGCCAGCCGCCGGATCCGGTCCTTCGCATGGCGGCCGCAGGCTCCGCCCGACCGGCTCCGTGCCGACGCAACGATAACCGCGCCGCCCGCGCACCGAAAGGCGATTCGCAACTCCGGCGAGCCGTCGCAGCCGCGCGCGGCGGCATCAGGACGATCGGGTTTCCTGCAACCAGTAGCCTTTGAGCAGCTCGATCACCTGCGCCCGCATCTGCTGGCCGCCGCTGCCCGGCGTGCCGGCGGCGGCCGGGCCGCGGTGCAACAGCCGGTCGAGCGGGCCGCCTTGCAGGGCATTGGCGGCGATGAAGCGGTCAAGGAAGTCGGCTGCGCCTGCCATCCCCCTGACCGGGTTCGGCCAGTGGGCGATCGTGCTTACCTGCGCGTCCCACAGCAGATAGCCGGCCATTGCGCCGAGCGCGGTGCGCGGGCCTTGCGGATCGATCGGATAGACGTAGCCGTCGTGCCAGGCGGCGAGCGCCGCCGCCGGCATCGGCCGGGCGATGCCGTAGCCCTGCCCGCAATCCGCGTCCAGGATCGCCGCCGCCTCGATCATGCCGAGATTCTCCAGCCCCTCCACCGTCACCGGCGTCGCGAAGGCATGCGCGAGCCGGGTGAGATGCAGGATGAAATCCAGCGCGCGCCGCGGATTGCGCAGCGCGCTGCGCACCAGGCCCTGGTCGATCTTCACCTCGTCGAACGCATACTGTTCCAGCCGCAGCAGCGAACTGTGGCCCGAGCCGAGATCGTCCTGGACGACGCCGATGCCGGCCGCCCGCAGCCGCTGCAGGAACGCCTCATGCCGGCCGCGATGCGCGTGGCCCTCCGAGCTTTCCAGCATTTCAAGCTGCAGGCGCCCGGCCGCGAAGCGGCAATGCGCGAGCTGGCGGAACAGGACCTCCTCGTAGCGGGGATCGCCGACGCCTTCGGCGGGGAAATTGACTGCAATGGTGGGGCGAAGCCCCTGGCCCTCGAGCATCAGGTTGTCCGCGCAGGCCTGCCGCAGCGCCTGCGCAAACAGCAGCAGCAATTCGGCGTCCCCGAACGTGGGCAGGAACCGGTCCGGCGTGATAAGATCGCCGGCCGGGTTGCGCAGCCGCGCCAGGGCCTCGATCTTGATCAGCCGCCCGTCGCGCAGGCTGATGATGGGCTGGTACAGCATCACCGTGCTTTGCTGCTCCAGCAATTGCCGATACCCCTCCTGCTCGCGCAGCGGGATCACCGGCGAGCGGATGCGCTGCTGGATGGCGTGGCTGACCACCTGCTGCACATGACCCAGCAGGGCGGCGATGCGCCGCGTCGAGAAAAAGCCCGGCCAGACGCTGTAGAAGCTGAGCAGGGCGATGGACCGGCCGGACGCATCGCGCAGCGGCACGGCGGCGCTGGCGGTCAGGCCGAGGTCGGCGTTGATGGATTGCCAGGGCGAGCGGCCGGGATCCCCCGCCCAGGTGTCGGAGACCACAATCTGCCGCGCGCGCCAGGCGCGGCCGCCGGGGCCGCGGCCGGCGGCCTGGTCGGGGTCGATGCTGATCTTCGGGACGTGTCCGGCTTCCATCGCCGCGTGGTAGCGTTCGGCCGCCGCGCCGAACGATGCCTCGATCTGCAGTTGCCCCGCCGCATCGGCACGGGCGAAGAACGAGCACACGCCGCCTGTCAGGGCGCCGATCGTGGTCATCACGCCGCGCACGAGATCGGGCAGGTTGGCGGCCGTCAGCACATGGTGGTCGATCTGCGAGACCGCCCCGACAGCCTCGGCATCGAGCTGCCGGTAGCCGGCGAACTGCGCCTGCAGGTCGTGCAGGATGCGCCGGCTGATGATGCCGGTCAGCAGTTCGCGCTGTTTCGCCTGCGGCAGCAGCGGCGCCAGCAGCCGAAGGGTCTCCTGCTGGTAAAAGCCGTACGCCTCGAACAGCCACAGCATGTCCACGCCGACGAGTGCATGGATCCTGCCCAGGCCCTCGGCCTCCGCCCGGTGCGCCTGCTGCGTCAGGTCGGGCGCGAGCAGCCGGACGAGGTAGTTCACCTGGCGCTGCCTGAGCCGCGCGAGCGCCGCCTCGCTCAGACGCCCGAGCACGCCGGCGGTGTGCTCGCTGCGGTGCAACGCATCGTAGAACCGCGCCACGAACGTCACCGCCAGTTCGGGCAGAGGCTGCTGGATATGTCGCAGCACCGCGGCGACCTTGTGGCCATAGGTGTCGCCGGATTCCAGTCCGAGCAAAGGCATGCTGTCTCCGGTTTTCCGGGAACGGCACCGGCGCGACTGCGGAAGGCTGATTCGGATCGACGGCACCCCGCGGACACCCTTGGTCCCCGCACAGAATAGTCACGTCGGTCTGCACATTGCCATCGCGTCGCACGCGCCGGAGCCAAAGCGGCCTCGGATGGCGAAACCATGTTCGCCGTGGCGGGTGATCTCGCTTTGCGTTACGCTTGCGCTGCGAATACTCCGCCGCACGCGCCGGCCGCGCATCCGGGAGGCTCCTCGTTTGGACGATCGCCGCAACGGACCTGCGGTCGGCCTGTTCGGCAAGCTGCCGGCGCGCGGCGATTTCGTCCGCCTCGGCCTGCCCGGCGACTTCGTTGCCGCCTGGGACGGCTGGCTCGCCGGTGCCATCGCGGTCACGCGCGCGCAGATGGGCGCGGCGTGGCTGCCCGCCTTCCTGGAGGCGCCGGTGTGGTGCTTCGCGGTGGCGCCCGGCGTCTGCGGCGCGCAGCCGGCGACCGGGCTGTGGCTGCCGAGCGTCGATCGCGTCGGGCGCTATTTTCCGCTCACCGTCGCGGCGATGCAGCCCGCGGCATCGTCGGCCTGGCTCGCGGCCTGCGAGGCGGCCGGGCGGGCGGCCCTGGAGGAGGATGCAACGCCGGAGGAGGTGCTGCGCCGGCTGCCGCCGCCCGCGTCAGGCGGCACGGCCGCGACGTGCGGCAGCCGGTGGTGGAGCATCGGCGGCCCGCGCGTGGCGGCCACGGAACTGTCCTTGCCGGGCCTGCCCGGTGCGGTGCAGTTTGCCGCCATGCTGGGGGCGAACGCGGCCATGATGACGGAGGCGGAAACATGACGGCGCTGCGGTGCTGGTCGGCGACGCATCCCGGCGCACGGCGTCCGCACAATGAGGATGCCTTCCTGGACCGCCCCGATCTTGGCCTGTGGGCAGTGGCCGACGGCGCCGGCGGGCATGAGGCGGGCGCGACGGCCTCGCGCATGATCGTGGAAACGCTGGGCGGTATCCCGCCGGATCTGCCGGCGGCGGAGACCCTGGCCGAGATCCGGACCCGCATCGATGCCGTGCATGCCGCGCTGATCGAGGAAGCGGCGCGCCGCGGCCCCGACGTGATCATC
>JAJZVE010000394.1 GCA_021845835.1 Pseudomonadota bacterium
ACCCTCTTGCGGTGCCGGCGAGGCCGGGATGTTGTCGCTATCGACGAAGACGATCTCGCGACGCGGCTTTGCCGCGCGTGCGGCGAACTCCTGGTAGCGCAGGAGCAGGCGCCTGGCCCGCGCGTCCCCGGTGGCGGCCTTCTGCAGCAGCTGCAGCATGACCGCCTCCAGAACGGTTGCGCGCCGGGTACCGCCGTTGATGGTCACGGGGATCCGCTCGAACAGCCGCGCGTGCAGGGTGGCCCTCAGGCCAGATTTGCGGCCCTTTCGGCGCCGGCTGGGGCCCCTGCCCTTCGGCTCGGTTGTCATACCGGCTCCGTCACCGCCGCCCGTTCGGCCTCGACCTGGGCGAAGGTCTTCCCATCGGCGAGCGTCGCGACCTGTTTGGTCATCGCGTGCCAGCGGCGGACGGTGAGATCGACGTAGAGGGGGTCCAGCTCGATGCCGTAGCCACGCCGTCCGGTGCGCTCGGCCGCGAGGATGGTCGTGCCACTGCCACAGAACGGGTCCAGCACAATGTCGCCGCGGGACGTCACATCGAGGATGGCATCGGCGACCATGCGGATGGGCTTCACCGTCGGGTGGACATCGGCGCCGCGCGTCCGTGCCCGGCCGGCGAAGCTGTTCATGCCGGGGTAGCGCCAGACGTTGGTGCGGTTGCGGCCGTAGACGCCGAGCTGGACGTTGTTCTGGTGGCGCGTGCCGCGGGGGCGGGAGACGAATACGAGTTCGTGGCGGGAGCGGTACAGCGAGCCCATGCCGCCGTTCGACTTTACCCAGACGCAGAGGTTGATCAGCTCGTCGCCGGCCAGGGTAAGGGCGGTTGTCGTCTCGGGGAGATGGCGCCAGTCCATGCAGGTGAAGAGGACGCTCGCGTCCGTCATGTGGGAGCGGGCCAGCTTCATCCACCCCACCAGGAACGCGGTGAACTCGTCCGCATCCATCTCGCCCGAGGCCATCGCGAACTCACGGTGCCTCGCGCGGCCCTTGCCGGAGACGTGGCCGTTGATCCGGACGTTGTACGGCGGGTCGGGCCAGCAGGGCCCGGCCCTCGGCGGTCGCAAGTTCCGCGCGAACCCTTCGCGCACGGCGGTGCCAGGTTTTGAGACCACGACGTCTTCGGGCCCTTCGAACGGATCGGCGGCGCCGGATTCTTTGAGTGAGTCCGCGGACTGGTGCGGACGTCAAACTCAGGCAGGTCGACGCCGATGACCTCGAGATCGATATCTGGGCCATCCCCTGAAGCTCCAGGGCCCCAGTGCGAGCTCGCGTTCCGTCCCACGGCGACAGTTCCACAGGCCGATTACCGCGGCGGGACCGAACCCGGAGACACCGGACAGCAGAGCTCGTCCGGTTACGAGGTGTCCCAATAAACCTGCTGCGGGGGAGCTGCTGATTCACAACCCAATCGAAGCGCAGGCTCATCGTGGGCAACGTCACCGAGCGAGCAAGGCGCATTGCGGGTGGATCATGTTAGAGAGCCCGGAGCAACGGCACGACGTGCCGCGCGCGCCGGCTGGAACGGCATAACAAAAGCAGCCCCACCTCGTAGCGTGCTGGCATGCAGGAAATACCGATGAGCCTCGCCAGCAAACTGCGCGACCCCTCTCTGTTCGTCGAGGCCGCGGCGATCGGCGCGGACTGGATCGAGAATGGGCCCGCCGGTGTGCGCATCGCCGTGCTGGACCCCGCAGACGGAAGCACACTTGGCCATGTGCCGGGACTCGACGCGGCCCAGACCCGCTTGGCGGTCGCCGCCGCGGAGGCAGCGTGGCCTGCCTGGCGTGCACGCCCGGCGCAGGAGCGGGCCGACATTCTCGAGCGCTGGTTCGATCTGATGCTCGCCAACGCCGACGACCTGGCACTCATCATGACGCGCGAACAGGGCAAGCCGCTCGCGGAGGCGCGCGGCGAGATCCTCTACGCCGCCAGCTTCGTCAAATGGTTCGCGGAGGAGGCGCGCCGCGTGCGCGGCGAGACCGTGCCCGCTCCGACGGCGGACCGCCGCATCCTGGTGCTACGCCAGCCGGTGGGCGTTTCCGCCGCGATCACGCCGTGGAATTTCCCGGCCGCGATGATCACACGCAAATGCGCGCCAGCGCTTGCCGCGGGCTGCACCGTGATCGTGAAACCTTCCGAGCTCACACCGTTCTCCGCCCTCGCGCTCGCGGTGCTCGCTCAGCGGGCCGGACTGCCACCGGGCGTGCTCAACGTCGCGACCGGCGAGCCGGCGGAGGTCGGCGGCGCGCTCACCTCGGAGCTTGCCGTGCGCAAGCTCTCCTTCACCGGATCGACGGCGGTCGGGCGGCTCCTGATGCGCCAGTGCGCTGATAGCGTCAAAAGGCTGAGCCTGGAGTTGGGCGGCAACGCGCCCTTCATCATCTTCGATGACGCGGATCTCGACTCCGCAATCGCCGGCGTCATGGCAAGCAAGTTCCGCAACGCCGGCCAAACCTGCGTCTGTGCCAACCGCATCCTGGTGCAGGAGGGCATCCACAGCGCCTTCCTCGACCGGCTCGCTGGCGCGGTCGAGAAGCTCACGGTCGGCGCGGGGACGGAACCCGGCGTGACCATCGGCCCGCTCATCACCGAGGCGGCGACGAAGAAGGTGCTCGGCCATGTCGAGGACGCGCTGGCACACGGCGCGATGGCCGTGGTCGGGGGCGGCCGACACGCACGCGGCGGCCAGTTCGTCGAGCCGACGGTGCTGGTTGGCGCCACCACCGACATGCGACTCGCCAACGAGGAGACGTTTGGCCCAGTGGCACCGGTGTTTCGCTTCCGTACCGAGGAGGAAGCGATCCGCATCGCCAACGCCACGCCCTACGGCCTCGCCGCCTATTTCTACACCGAGAATCTGCGCCGATCCTGGCGCGTCGCGGAGGCGCTGGAGTTCGGCATGGTCGGCCTTAACACCGGCAGCGTCTCGATGGAGGTCGCACCCTTTGGCGGCGTTAAGCAATCCGGCCTCGGACGCGAGGGCTCGCATCTCGGCATGGAAGAGTACCTCGAGGTCAAGGCATTCCATGTCGGCGGCCTGGCATGAGCGCAGACATGCTCCTCGAACCGGCGATCGAGACGGTTACCGGCGACGCATCCCTGCCCACCCGCGTCGATGTCGCGGTGATCGGCGGAGGCATCGTCGGTACCGCTGCGGCCTACTATCTCGCCGCCAGGGGCCTTGCCGTCGCGCTGCTGGAGAAGGGGCGCGTCGGCGGCGAGCAGTCCGGGCGCAATTGGGGCTGGTGCCGGCAGCAAAACCGCGACATCCGCGAACTGCCGCTGATGGTGGCGAGCATGCGGCTGTGGGAGAAACTGGGGCGGGAGACCGGCCGCGATCTCGGGTTCGAGCGCAGCGGCCTAGTCTACGTGACTAAGGATGCCAAGGAGCTGGCAACCTGGGAGGCCTGGATTGCGAGGGCGCAGTCATACCAGGTGGGCAGCCGCGTCATCGGTCCTGCCGAAGCACGGGCGTTGACGCCGGGGAACGAACAGGACTGGATCGGCGGCGTGCACTCGCCACGAGACGGGCGTGCGGAACCCTGGCTTGCCGCCCCGGCGATCGCCGCTGCCGCGCGGGATCGCGGTGTCACGCTGCTGCAGAACTGTGCCGTGCGCGGCCTCGACATCACGGCTGGGCGGGTGTGCGGCGTGGTGACCGAACGGGGGCGCATCGCCGCGGACGCCGTGTTGTGCGCCGCCGGGGCCTGGGCCTCGATGTTCTGCCGCCGGCATGATCTCGATCTGCCGCAGGCCGGCGTGCGCTCGACCATCTTCCGAACCGCGCCGGCGGCGAAGGTGACACCCGGCGGCCTGGTCACGCCCGACTTCACCCTCACGCGCTGCCCGGACGGCGGCTACATCGTCGCTGCTCAGGATCGCGGCCGGCTCGACATCACGCCGCAGGGGCTCCGTTACACGCGGCAGTTCTGGCCGATGTTCCGCTCGCGGCGGAATAGCCTGCGCATGGGCATCGGTCGCTCATTCTTCTCCGGTCCCGAGGCGTTGGCCGGGCGGTGGTCGCTCGACGCCGCGACGCCGTTCGAGCGCCACCGTGAATTCGCCCCGCCGCCCGACACCGCTATCGTCGCGCCCGCGCTGGCGCGCGTGACCAGGACCTATACCGCGCTCGCCGGCCTACGTGCCGCGCGTGTCTGGGGCGGCTGGATCGACTCTACCCCGGATGCGGTGCCCGTCATTTCGGTGGTGGACCGGCTGCCGGGCTTCTACCTCGCCACCGGGTTCAGCGGCCATGGTTTCGGCGTCGGCCCCGGCGCCGGCCGGCTTGCCGCCGACCTGGTGACCGGCGACACACCCCTGGTCGATCCGGCACCGTTCCGCTATGCGCGCCTCGTCGATGGCAGCCCACTCGTACCGCCCGGGATGATGTAGCGCGTGCGCACGCCGCCTCGCAGCCAGGTTGTGCTGCGCCCTCTCACCATCAAGGATCTTGCAGCCGCCTATGGCCTCACCCGCGCCATTGGCTGGCCGCACCGGCGGGAGGACTGGGCGTTGGCACTGCGCCTCGGCTCCGGCGTCGCGGCAGAGGCGGACGGCAAGCTGATCGGCACCGCGCTGCGCTGGACCTATGGCACTGCGGACGCGCGCATCGGCATGATCGTGGTCGACCCCGCGGCCCAGAGCCGGGGCCTCGGCCGGCGGCTCACGCAGGCAGCGCTCAGGCCGTTGCGAGGCCGCTCGGTCACCCTGCACGGCACGCCAGCGGGGCTCTCGCTCTACACTTCGCTGGGATTCGAGACGGTTGGGGTCGTGCGCCAAGTGCAGGGTGCCGCGTTTCGCCCTGGGGTTCTGGCGCTCGGTGCCGGCGAGCGGCTGCGACCCATCGGGCGGAGCGACCCAGCGATGCTCGCGGCTCTCGATCGCGCGGCGACCGGCTGGGACCGCTCCCGGGTGTTCGCCGCCTTGCTGAAGGCGGGCAGCGGCGTGGTGCTGGACCGTGCCGGTACCATCCGCGGCTTTGCCCTGCTGCGCCGGTTCGGCCACGGGTTGCTTATCGGCCCGGTCGAGGCCCCGGACGCCGCGAGTGCGAAGGCGATGATCCTGTATCACCTTGGTAGCCACGCCGGCCAGTTCATGCGCATCGATGTGCCGGAGGAGACCGGCCTCGTTCCCTGGCTGCTGCGGCTCGGACTCGCGGATGCCGGGACCGTGACGTTCATGCGGCGGGGGCTGGCGCCGTCCGCGCGCCACCGCGGCCAGCCGCGCGTCTATGCGCTGGCAAGCC
>JAJZVE010000395.1 GCA_021845835.1 Pseudomonadota bacterium
ATCGGCGGGGTGCGATTGGAAAGGAGCCGGCGGCCAAGTGCAAGTCCTCGTTCGTGACAACAACGTCGATCAGGCGCTGAAGGCGCTGAAGAAGAAGATGCAGCGGGAGGGGATCTTCCGCGAGATGAAGCTCCGCCGGCACTACGAGAAGCCCTCCGAGCGCCGCGCCCGCGAGGCCGCCGAGGCAGTTCGCCGCGCCCGCAAGATGGAGCGCAAGCGGCTGGAGCGCGAGGGGTTCTGACCCCTCCCCGGCTTTCCCTTTGTACCCATCCCGCGGGGCAGATGTCGTCCGCGGGCCGCATGGCGGGGCTCGCCCGCCCG
Organism: Pseudomonadota bacterium; assembly: GCA_021845835.1. The sequence goes on from JAJZVE010000395.1 coordinate 322, forward strand.
ACACGCTAGCCCGTTTGCGGCAGCGTCGCCTCGATCAGCGCCGCCACGTCCGCGCTGCCCTGCGCCCGCAGGGCGGCGATGACGCCCTGGCGGTCGGCGATGCTGCGGTTCTGCGTCATCTTCCACTGCGCCTCGATGCGCGTGGAGCGCAGCCGGAAGGCGCGGATGCCGCGCAGCATGCCAGCGAGATAGTCCGCCGGCAGCGCCGCCATCGCGAAGTCCGGGTCGTGGGCGGACAGCGCGCGCAGCATCGCCCGCACCTCGTCCCCGTCGGTCATTTCCTCCAGCGCGCCGTGGACATGCACCGCGGCGTAGTCCCAGGTCGGCACGGCGGGCTGGGTGCGATACCAGCTCGGCGAGATGTAGGCGTGCGGCCCGCCGAAGATCGCCAGCGCCGCGTCGCCGGCGGCGATCCGCGCACACTGCGGGTTACCGGCGGCGAGGTGGCCCTCCAGCAGCAACCCCTCGCCCTGCCGCGCCGCCGTGAAGGGGATCGGCGAGGCGTCCAGCCCGCCCGCCGCCGTCACCAGCAGCCCGAACGGGTGCGCCGCCACCAGGGCCGCGATGCGGTCGAGGTCGGGTTCGGCGAAGGCGGGACGGTCGTACAATGGCCGAATCCATCCAGAGAATGAGGAATGCTGAAACACAACGTATAGACGCAGGGACGGACAGAAGCCAGCAGCGATCCTGCCACGTGATCGGACGCTAACGGTTCCGGACGCGCGCGTTCGCCAGCTCCATCGCCGGCCATCGGCGATCGCCCTGGCCGCCACGCCGCCCTGTCTTGCTGCCTCAGCAATGGGCTGCAATACTGAATGTCACGCGCCGGCGACAGGTGGACGGGCATGGACCGGCTCTGGGCAATGGAAGTATTCGTCAAGGTCGTCGAAGCCGGAAGCCTGTCACGCGCCGCTTCGCAGCTTGATCTGGCCAATGCCTCGGTGACCACCTGCATTCGCAATCTGGAAACCCATCTCGGCGTGACGCTGCTGCAGCGGAGCACGCGGCACATCCATCTCACCGACGAGGGCGCCCTCTACTACGAACGCTGCCGCAGCATCCTGGGCCAGGTGGATGAGGCTGAAGCCGCGGCGGCCGGCTCGCGCACACAATTGCGCGGCTCGCTGCGGGTGGAGCTGCCGATCGCGCTCGGCCATCTGATTGTTGGCCCCGCCTTGTCCGACTTCGCGGCACAGCACCCGGATCTGCGGCTGCTGGTGAACCTGACCAACAGCACGGAAAACCTGATCCGCCGCGGCGTGGACATCGCGCTGCGCATGGACGAAGTGGACGACGGCGATCTGGTGGCGCGCTGGATCTACGAGGCCAGGCATGTGCTGTGCGCGGCGCCCTCGTTCCTGGCACAGCAGCAGCGGCCGCAGCGGCCGCAGGACATCGATCCGCGCCTGTGCATCGGCTTCGCCGCCAGCCCGGCCAGCAAGGTGCGGGAGTGGGAGTTCCGTCGCGGCGAGGAGACGCACCGCATCACCCCGGCCGGCAACCTGTTCTTCAACAGCAGCGACGCGCTGCTGAAGACGGCCGTGCGCGGCGCCGCGATGGTGTACGTGCTCGACGTGCTGGCGCAAAGCTACCTGAAGAACGGCGAACTGGTGGTGCTTCTGCCGGAATGGTCGACGCTGCGGCGCACCTTCTATGCGGTGTATCCGCATTCCCGCTTCGTGCTGCCGAAGGTCAGGCTGTTCGTGAACTTCCTGAGCACCCTGTTCAACGTGCAGCCGACCGCGGAGTCCGCGCTGGTTCCTCGCATGATCCGTCGCTGAACCGCCTGCCTGTCCCGGGCCTGACCTTTTTCCCATCCCGGGCGGCGGCCGGTGCCGCCGGCGGTGCTGCCGGCGAAAACACCTTTCGGCCGCCGCGCCTTGACCGCGCGTCGGGGCGCAAGGATAGTCCGCAGGCGCTGCGCGTCGTGTCTGCCGCAGAAATGCTGCATGGCGATCGGCAGTCCGGCGGACCGGGAGGGCCTGGCGAAATACCATGAAAATTCATCCGATCGCTGCGACGTCCCCAGGCCTTACCAGACGCGGTGTGCTCGCCGGCGCTGCCGCGCTTGCCGCCGCCATCCGCGGCAGGCCGGCCGGCGCCGCGCAGGTGCTGCGGATCGGCCTCCTCAACGACCAGTCCGGCCCGTATGTCGATGACGGCGGCCCCGGCTCGGTCGTGTGTGCGCGGCAGGCGATTGCCGAATTCGCCGCGGATGCAGGCCTCGCCGTCGATCTGCTGGTCGCGGACCATCAGAACAAGCCGGACGAAGGTGTGGGCATCGCGCGCCGGTGGATCGACCAGGGCGTCGATGTCGTCATGGACATCCAGGGATCCGCCATTGCACTGGCGCTCGCCGGGCTCATGCATGAGCGCGACAAGGTACTGCTGGTGTGCAACGCCGGCGTTGTCGATCTCACCGGCAAGGCATGCACGCCCAACACCGTGCATCTGTCGTACGACAACTACATGCTGGCGCACGCGATCGGGACCGCGCTGGTGCAGGCGGGCGGCGATACCTGGTTCTTCATCACCGCCGACTATGCCTTCGGCCATTCCATGCAGACGGAAACGTCGCGCTTCGTCACCGCCGCCGGTGGGCGAATCCTCGGCGCGGTGGCGCTGCCGTTTCCCAGCACGGATTTCAGCTCCGCGCTGATCCAGGCGCAGGCTTCCGGCGCCAAGGTGATCGGCCTTGCCAATGCCGGCACGGACATGGAAGCCTGCATCAAGCAGGCGGCGGAATTCGGCGTCACGCAAGGCGGCGTGCGGCTGGCGCCGATGCTGATGCAGATCACGCGCGTGCATTCGGTCGGACTGGCCTCGGCGCAAAACTGCGTGGTGGCGAACGTGTTCTACTGGGACGCCAACGAACGCACGCGCGCCTTCACTGGCCGCATCCTGCCGCGCATGCCGCACGGCCATCATCCCAACATGTCGCAGGCGTCGTGCTACTCGGCGGTGCTGCACTACCTGAAGGCAGTGCGCGAGATCGGGGTGCCGGCAGCGAAGGCGTCGGGCGCCGCGGTGGTGGCGCAGATGAAGGCAATGCCGCTGCAGGACGACGTGTACGGCCACGCCAGCATCCGCGAGGATGGCCGGCTGATCTGTCCCGCCACGCTGTATCGCGTGAAGCGCCCCGCCGAGAGCCGGGCCCCCTGGGACTACTACGATCGCATCGCCACCATTCCGGCGGAGCAGGCGTGGCGTCCGCTCGCGGAAGGCGGGTGCAGGCTGGTGCGATCCTGAGTCGGCGGAAGAGTCGCAAGGCATGAAGCGGATCGAGGCGGACGTCGTGGTCGTCGGCGGCGGCATCGCGGGTTTCGTCGCCGCGCTCGAAGTCGCGACAGCCGGCGGCAAGGTCGTGCTGCTGGAAAAACTTGCCGAGATTGGCGGCTCGACCGCGCGCAGCGGCGGCTGCTTCGCCTTCGCCGGTACCGATCTGCAACGCGCGCACGGCATCCCGGACAGCGCGGACCTGCTGTTCCGCGATCTGCGAGAGGTCGGCCAGGACGAAAACGACGAGGCGCTGGTGCGGCTCTACGCCGACAACCAGCTTGACGCCTACGCCTGGCTGCGGGCGCGCGGCGCCGGGTTCAGCCCGGCGATCGAGGCGTCCTCGGGCCAGTCGGTGCCGCGGGTACACACCACGGATCCGGCCGATCTGGTGCGCCGCCTCGCCGCGCTCTGCCGTGGCACCGGGCGCGTCGAGCTGCTGCGTGAAACCGCCGCGCGGCGATTGGTGCGGGACACGGCGAGCGGGCGCGTGACGACCGTGCTTGCCGGGCGCAACGGCGAAGCGTGGGAGGTGAAGGCATCGCGCGGCGTCGTGCTGTGCAGCGGCGGATTCAGCCGTAACCGCGCGCTGATCCATCGCTTCGTGCCGCATTATGACGCGGCGCTGGTCAATGGCGGTGTCGGCAATACCGGCGACGGGTTGCTGATGGCGTGGCAGATCGGCGCCGACTTCCGCGACATGGCCTATATCAAGGGCACCTTCGGCAAGCACCCGACCGACGAGACCAACGACCACAGCTGCGCCTGCGTCTACAAGGGTGCGATCGCGGTCAATCAGGATGGCCGGCGCTTCGTCAACGAATCGCTTTCGTACAAGTTGCTTGGCGATGCCTGCCTGCAGCAGCCGTACGCCTCGGCGTTCCAGATTCTTGATCAGGATATCTTCGAATCCGGCGACAACCGCGTGCGCATCCTGGACTTCGAACGGCGGCTGGAGGACGGCCTGATGCTGCAGGCCGGCAGCCTGGAAGAACTCGCCCGCGCGATCGAGGTCCCGGCGGAGGCGCTGGCAGCGACCGTTGCCCGCTACAACAGCTATGTCGATGCCGGCGAGGATGCGGAGTTCGGGCGCCGGCATCTGGTGCATCACCACGGCGCGCTGCGGCGCATCGAACGCCCGCCGTTCTATGCCTATCCCTCGACCACCGTGGTGTTCGGCACCTATTGCGGACTGCGCGTCGATACCGCGATGCGCGTGATCGACGTGTTCGACGACGCCATCGACGGGCTGTTCGCGGCCGGCGAAGTGGTGGGCGGCTTCCACGGCGCCGCCTACATGACCGGCTCGGCGCTGGGCAAGGCGGTCATCTTCGCCCGCGCCGCTGCCGCGAGTGCGATCGCAGCGGCGCCGGCGCATGCCTGACCCGCTGGTTCTGCTGCTGCTTGCCGGCATCGTCGATCCGAACCACCGTCTGGGTCCCCTGGCCCGGCCGGGCGATGGCGACCAGCCGCGCGTGCTCAGCCCGTTCGACGAGGCGGCGCTGGAAACGGCGTTGCGGCTGCGAGAGACCGCGCCGGAGTTGCGCATCGCCGCCCTGGTGACCGGCGGGCCCGAGAGCGACGGGCTGGTGCGGACGGTGCGGGCCTACCGGCCGGACGCGCTGTTCCG
>JAJZVE010000396.1 GCA_021845835.1 Pseudomonadota bacterium
ACCGGGAAGCCGCCGCCCATGATCTTGCCGAACGCCGTCAGATCGGGCGCCGCCTGCCACAGTCCCTGGGCACCGTGATAGCCCAGGCGGAAGCTGATCACCTCGTCGAAGATCAGCAGCGCCCCGGCCGCGTGCGCCGCCTGCTGGATCGCCGCCATATACGCGGCGGTCGCCGGCATCAGGCCGGCGCGGTTGGGCATCGGGTCGACCAGCACCGCGGCCAGCGACCCGCCGGCCTCGCGGATCAGGGCGGCGGCGGCGGCCGGATCGTTGAACGGGATCGGCACCACGTCGGCCAGCACCGCCTCCGGCGTGCCGTGGGCGGAGGCGATCGGGTTCGGCCGGTTGCCGCCCCAGTTGCGCGGCGAGGAGTCCAGGCTGACCTCGGCGTAATCGTAGGTGCCGTGATAGGCGCCTTCCACCTTGGCTATGCGCGGCCGGCCGGTGAAGGCGCGCGCCGCCTTGATCGCCATCATCACCGCCTCGGTGCCTGAGTTGCAGAACCGCAACTGGTCCACATGCGGCACGCGATCGACCAGCAGTTCCGCCAGGGCGATCTCGGACTCGGTCGGCATCGCGAAGGCGGTGCCGAGCGGCAGTTGTGCCGCCGCCGCCTCGACCAGCGCGGGATGCGCGTGACCGTGGATGAGCGAGGTGAAATTGTTGATGCAGTCGATGCGTGCCGCACCGTCCGCGTCCCAGATGCGGCAGCCGGCGCCGCGCACCGCGTACAGCGGAAACGGCTTCATATAGACGGTGCTGCGCGTGTTGCCGCCGGGCAGCACGCGCCTGGCGCGCTCGTGCAGCGCGCGCGAGCGCGGCGCGCCGTCGGGATAGGAAAGCCTGCCCTGCTGCACCGTGCCGTCCACGCCACGTCCTCCCGTCTTGGCTGTCCGGGCGAGCTTTCTCTTCCGGGCAGCGCTTGGCAAGCGCTGTCGTGCGCCGCGTCAGGCCGGGCGGCGCGCCACGATGATCGCCTCCTGGCCGTCGGCGAAGCGGAACACCTGCGACGGCATGTCGGCGGCGGCGAAGGCGGCGGCGATCTCGTCGGCGCGCAGCAGGTGGTTGCCCTGCACGTGCTCGGTGAGGTTCTGGAACGCCAGGCCGCGCCGCGCCGGCTGGCGCAGCACGGTGCGGTCGGCGGGCCAGTCCGGTTCCCAGATCACCGCCGCGCCGCCGGGGCGCAGGTGCGCGCGCAGGCGGCGGATGAAGGCGTCGCCGCCTGCCTCCCACATGTGATGCAGCGCGCGGTTCATGGCGATGATGTCGGCCGGTTCGTCGAGCGACAGAGCATGCGCGTCGCCGGCGGCAAAGCGCAGCCGTCCGCCGAGGCCCGCCGCTGCCGCCAGCCGTGTCGCGTGCGCCACGTTCTCGGCGAAACCGTCGAGGCCGAGGCCGCGCACGGCGCCGCAGCGGCGGGCCAGCGCCCGCAGATACCAGCCGTTGCCGCAGCCGAGATCGACGACGAGGCCGCCGCGCGCATCGACTTCCTGGAAGATCGGCACGCCGGGGCAGATGGTGCGCTCGAAGAAGCCGGCGTAGTTCGCCTCCAGCATCGGGCCGAACCAGGGCAGGATGGTTTCGCGCTCCGCCATCACCTGCTCGCCCGGCCGCGCGCCGCTGCGCATCAGGCCGGCCGCACGCTCGGCCATGTGCGCGTTCAGCACCGCCTGCACCGCGATCGGCATCAGCGTGTCCGGCGCGTCGGGGCGCATCGCCGCGCCGGTTTCGCTGAGGCGGAACGTCTCGCCCTCGGCTTCCAGGTAGCCGAACGCATAGGCGGCGTCGCACCAGCGCCGGACATACCCGGCATCCATCCCGGTCGCGGCAGCGAGCCGGTCGGCATTGGCGGCACCGGTGGTGCCGAGGGCGGCAAACAGCCCGTTGACGACGCCGATATAGGCGATGCCAAGGCTCTGCGCGCCTTGCGCCAGGGCCCGGAACTGCTGCCTGAGGTCCGGCTGCTTCCCATCGGATGGCATGTTGCGCCGCTCCCCCTTGCTGTGCCGTCGGAAGATGTCGCGGCCGTCGGGAGACGGCAAGCGGATTGACGCCGCGGCGTGGCGCCGGCACGACACCGCCATGCCTGCCTCCCCGAGTCGCACCGCCGGCGGTCGCCGCGAAGCATGACGGCGCCGCTGGACGTGCTGCGCCGCGTGTTCGGCTTCCCCGCCTTCCGCGGTTTGCAGGAAGCGGCGATCGCGCATGTGGTGGCGGGCGGCGACGCGCTGGTGCTGATGCCGACCGGCGGCGGCAAGAGCATCTGCTACCAGGTGCCGGCGCTGTGCCGCCCGGGCACGGCGCTGGTGGTCTCGCCGCTGATCGCGCTGATGGACGACCAGGTCGCGGCGCTGCGCCAGCTCGGCATCGCCGCCGCGGCGCTGCATTCCGAGATCGACCCCGACACGCAGCGCGCCACCGGGCGCGAACTGGAGGCGGGGCGGCTCGACCTGCTCTATGTCTCGCCGGAGCGGCTGCTCACCTCCGGCATGCTGGAACGGCTGGGCCGGCGTCAACTGGCGCTGATCGCGATCGACGAGGCGCATTGCGTCAGCCAGTGGGGCCACGAGTTCCGCCCCGAATACCGCGCGCTCGCCTGCCTGCCGCAGCGCTTCCCCGGCGTGCCGCGGATCGCGCTGACCGCGACCGCCGATCCGCGCACGCGCGCCGACATCCTCGCCGCCCTCGACATGCCGCAGGCGCAGACCTTCCTTGCCAGCTTCCACCGGCCGAACCTGCATTTGGCCGCCGAGCCGAAGGCGGGGGAGCTGGCGCAGTTGGCGACGCTGCTGCGCCGGCATCGCGAGGCGGCCGGCATCGTCTATTGCGGCAGCCGCGCCAAGACCGAGCGCGTCGCCGCCTCGCTCGCCGGGCAGGGATTGCCGGCGATCGCCTTCCATGCCGGCCTCCCGCCCGAGGTGAAGCGGGCGGCGCTGGCGCGGTTTCGCTCCGGCGAGCCGCTGGTGATGGTGGCGACGATCGCCTTCGGCATGGGCATCGACCGTCCGGACGTGCGCTTCGTCGCGCATCTGGACATGCCGGACAGCCCGGAGGCGTATTACCAGCAGATCGGCCGCGCCGGCCGCGACGGCGAACCGTCCGACACGCTGCTGCTCTACGGCGGCGAGGACATCGCGCGGGCGCGCCACTGGCTGGCCCAGTCCGCCGCGCCGGAGGCGCAGCAGCTTGTGATGCGGGCGCGGCTGGAGGCGATGATCGCGCTCACCGAAACTGCGCAGTGCCGCACGCGCGCCCTGCTGACGTGCTTCGGCGAGGAACTGGGCGGCGCGTGCGGCCATTGCGACAATTGCGCCGCCCCGGTCGCGCTGTTCGACGGCACGGTGGAGGCGCAGAAGGTGCTGTCGGCGGTGTTCCGCACCGGCCAGAGGTTCGGCGCGAAACATGTCGTGGACGTGCTGCTGGGCGAAATGAGCGAGGCGGTGACGCGCCGGGCGCATGACCGCCTGCCCACCTTCGGCGTCGGGCGGGAGCGGACCAGCCGGTTCTGGCATGGCGTGATCCGCCAACTGGTGGCACTCGGCGCGCTGGATGTGGTGGAGGAGGAGAAATTCCGCACCCTGCGGCTGGACGCCGACCGCGCGCGCCCGATCCTGCGCGGCGAATCGCGGGTGCAGTTGCGCGCCGAGGAATCGCGCCTGCCCGCCCGGCCGGCGCGCCGTGACCGCGCCGCGGCGCCGGCGCCGCTGCCGGCCGAATCCGGCGGACTGTTCGAGCGGCTGCGCGCCTGGCGGACGGCGGAAGCCAGGACGCAGGCGGTGCCGCCCTACGTGATCTTCCACGACATGGTGCTGCGCGAGATCGCCGCGGTGCGGCCGGCGTCGCTGGACGAACTCGGCGGGGTGAAAGGGGTCGGCACGTCGAAGCTGGGTCGCTACGGCGCTGCGGTGCTGGCGCTGGTGCGGGCGACGGGCACGGTCTGACCTCAGGCCGCCTGCGGCGCCTGCTGCGGCGTGTTGCGCGGATAGCCGATGCCGCGCACCAGGTCGGCGGCCTTTTCGCCGATCATGATCGCCGGCGCGTTGGTGTTGCAGGAGGGGATGCGCGGCATGATCGACGCATCGACGACCCGCAGCCCGGCCAGCCCGCGCACCAGCAGGTCCGGCGCCACCACCGCATCCGGCCCGTTGCCCATGCGGCAGGTGCCGACCGGATGGTGGTCGGTCTTGCAGGAGCGGTGGGCATAGGCGATCAGGTCGGCCTCGCTCGTCACCTCCGCGCCGGGCAGCCGCTCGGCGAGCACGAACGGGCGCAGCGCGGGCTGGCGCAGGATCTCGCGGGCCATGCGCAGCCCCTCCAGCGCCCGCCGCCGGTCGTCCGGCTCGGCCCAGTAGTTTGGGTCGATCAGCGGCGCTGCCGCGGGATCGGCCGAGGCAAGCCGCACCGTGCCGCGCGAGGCCGGACGCAGATAGGCGGAATTCACCGTCACGCCGGCATGGCGCAGCTTCGCCACCCCCGCCTCGATGCCGGAGCCGAGGCCGAGATGAAACTGGATGTCCGGCCACGCCGCGTCCGGCGCGCTGAACCAGAAGCCGCCGGTTTCGAACAGCGTGGAGGCGACCGGCCCCTTGTGGAACAGCAGGTATTGCGCCCCCGCCCACAGCGCGCGATGCGGCCGGGCGTAGCCGTCATAGGTGTGGTCGCCGGTGCATTCGGCGATCGTGTACAGATCGAGATGGTCCTGCAGGTTGCCGCCGACGCCCGGCAGGTCATGCACCACCGCGACGCCGACGGCGCGCAGATGGTCGGCCGGACCGATTCCCGACAGCAGCAGCAGGCGCGGCGAGCCGATGGCGCCGGCGCACAGGATCACTTCGCGCTCCGCCCGGATATGCTCGCCGCCCGCGAGGGCGACGCCCACCGCGCGGCCGTGCTCGACCAGGATGCGCGTGGTCTGCATCCCGGTCCGCAGCGTGAGGTTCGGGCGCGCCAGCGCCGGGCGCAGATAGGCGACGGCACTGGAACTGCGCCGCGCGTTGCGCACCGTGACCTGGTAATGGCCGATGCCCTCCTGCCGGGCGCCGTTGAAGTCGGGATTGTAGGGAATGCCGAGCTGCTGCGCGGCGCGCAGGAACGCTTCGCTGATCGGCAGCGGGTTGATCGGGATCGACACGCCGAGCGGCCCGTCCGCGCCGTGATATTCGTCGGCGAAGCGTTCGTTGTGCTCGGCGCGGCGGAAATACGGCAGCACGTCGCGATAGCCCC